>JAUILF010000032.1 GCA_030433135.1 Bacteroidia bacterium
CCATCATGTCCATTACTTCTGAAACATCAAAAAATTAAAGTTTCAGTTCTTTTCTTCTCCTGGTCTTGTCGATATTTCTCTGATATCTAGCATATATTCATATCCTTCATGGACTTTGCACTCTTTGCATTAATCCGGTTTGGTTCTCAACTCACATCAAATTACTCTCTCATATAATGTACAAAATATTTTGATCAGTTAAACACCAAAAACATCGTCCTGAGAGCTAAAGAATAGGATCACTTTGAGATAGGTCTTAGTCTGGTACACCCCCTACATCAAAATAATTATCGGCCAAGAGCCAATAAATGATTATTTTGAGGGAATACTCCAGGCTCAAATCCGAACTGCTCAATCCTCCCTCCTATGAAAACTTTCCTGTTCGCATTTTTCATACTCCTTTGCTTTACATGTCCTGCACAGGATCCCCTGGGTCTTCCCTTTGTCACCAATTATTCTTATCGGGACTATGGTGCCGATCCAGTCAACTGGTGGGCAGTGGAAGACGACCGGGGAGTCATGTACTTTGCCAACGGAGCTGGGATACTCGAATTCGATGGTGTAAACTGGACGGTGATACCCGGTCCTGAAGGGAGTCCGGCACGATCATTGGCCAAGGACGATGATGGTACCATATACTGTGGATTTAACGGTGATATTGGATACCTGGAGCCGGATGATAACGGAAGCCTACGAGCGGTATCGCTGCGTGACAAACTTCCCGCGGAGCACCGGTTTTTTGAGGAGGTATGGGAAACGGACTATTTCAAAGGTGAAATTTACTTCCGGACTAATTCGAAGATTTTTCGCTGGGACGGTGAGTCAATGGATATCCTTTCGTCAGACAATGACTTCCACGTTGGGTCCGTAGTTCATGATGAGTACTACGTTAGAATATGGAACCGTGGACTATGCAAATTGGTAAATGACAGCTTTGTACTGGTTCCCGGCGGTGAACAGTTTGCCGATATCCGCATTTATCAAATGCTCCCCTATGATGAGGAGCGGATGCTCGTCGGCACGCGAAATGACGGGTTTTTTATTTATGATGGTGACAAGTTTACCCCATTTAAAACAGAGGCAGACCCCTACGTCGAAAACGAGCTCTACTTACCGGGGCTGGCACTTGACGATGGACGTTTCATTCTCAACACCTTTGCTAATGGGCTCTACATCATAAACCGTGAGGGAAAACTCCTGCAGAAAATCACTACAGATGGAGGTTTGCAGGACAATAGTGTGGATTACGTATATCTGGATTCAAGAGGTGTCCTTTGGATGGTGCTTTTTCGGGGCATTTCCAGTATGAATCTGAATTCCAAATTTTCCCGGCTTGCCTCTGCTCAAAGCCTTCCCTCTAGTATTGTATTCGATCTGGTCAGACATGAAGGCACTTTATATGCAGGGTCGAATAACGGTCTTTACTATTACGAAGAAGTTCTGGGTGAGTTTGTACATATGGAAGGTACTTTTGGTCAGACCTACGATTTGATAAAGCACCGAAATCGCTTATATGGTTGTAGTGGTGGTATGGGCGTATACGAGATCAAGAGTAAGTCATTTGAATACGTGCGGCAAAGTATCAATTATGACTTTCAGATCAGCAATATGTTTTTATCCAGGGTGGATACAAATCGTATACTTTTAAACAGAAGGCCGGGAATGAGCACTCTGTACTTTAATGAAGAGACAGATCAATTTGAAGTAGAGTCCAGTACCGACAAGGTTCATCCGGATATTGGTGGTTTTGATGAAGATTCTTTGGGTAATATCTGGATCGCAGGCGAAGATCAAAACACGGTGGTTCTCTTAAAACCGAGGATAGAGGATGGTCGTATGAATCTCGAAGAATCGCCCATAACCGTTTACGATTCTACACATGGAGTTCCGGTAGGAGGATTCAACTTCTGGTATAGAGATGGCGAAATTGAATTTTTTAGTGAAAATATGATCTATGGATTCGATTACAACAGAGAGCAATTTGTGGAGAAAGAGATCGACTATCCGGATGTGTATGATCCAACTGCCAGCTTTTTTGCCACTCCCCGAATTGATCCATATGGCCGGACCTGGTTTGGCGCCGGGGGCGGTGTTGTCATGACTACTACATCAGCCGAGGGAACCAGAGAAATGATTACTGCACCTTTTCTGGAATTAAAAGACTTTCCTGTCTGGAAGATCAACTTTGATAAGGGGACAACAAGAGATGATCTGACAACCTATTTTGTGGGACCTGAGGGTATTGTGCAGCATATAGGTGAACCTGAAGCACCTTCCTTTCCTGACTTCAGATGTATGATTCGTGACTTCAGTATAGGAGAGGACTCGCTATTGTATGGGGGAGCCGGTACTACAGATCAAACCCTCCAATTGTCCCATCGAGACAATACTGTCACTATTGACTATTCATCACCATTCTACATCAACCAGGAGAATATTGAATATCAAACCTTTCTCCAGGGCCTGGATCAGGTCCCATCTTCGTGGACCCGGCAAGCGTCAAGAGAATACATCAATTTGCCTCCGGGCAACTATACCTTCGAGGTAAAGGCACGCAACATTTTTGGTACTGAGAGTAACCCTGTTACCTATTCATTCAGGATTCTCCCTCCCTGGTATCTTACCTGGTGGGCTTATGTCATATACGCCCTGGCGTTTATCGCCCTGGTCTATTTTATCGTGAGGAGCCGGACTGAAGTACTGAGAAAGCAACAGAAGCAACTGGAAGAAATGGTCAATGAGCAGACTCGTGAGGTACGGCAACGCGTGGATGAGTTGGCAACGGTAAACCGGGTCAGTCAGGCATTGACAGAAAAACTGGAGATGGGTGCACTGATCAAAATGGTGGGCGAGCAGATGAAAAAACTGTTTAAATCCAATATTTCTTATCTGGCGATCCTCGACGAAAAAACCCAAACCATCCACTTTCCATACCAGGATGGGGATAATATGCAACCCATCAAATTTGGAGAAGGACTGACATCCAGGGTAATAAGAAGTGGAGAACCGCTTTTGATCAATCATGATATCAGCAGGGAGTACGACCAGATGGGTATTGAGCGAATTGGTAAAAATGCAGCGTCTTACCTGGGGGTTCCCATACCGGTCGAAGGAAAAGTTATCGGTGTTATCAGTGTGCAAAGTACCGAGCTCGAAAACAGGTTTGATGATAATGATAAGCGGCTACTCGCTACCATCGCCCGTAATGTGGGTATTGCCTTTCACAATGCAGAATTGTATGAGGAAGCGAGGGAAGCCAAAGCCCAGGCTGAAGATGCCAACGAAGCTAAAAGTGCTTTTCTATCTACCGTAAGTCACGAGCTAAGAACACCTCTCACATCGGTTCTGGGTTTTGCCAAAATTATTCGGAAACGACTTGAAGACAAGATATTCCCCGCAGTGACCATTGAAGATCAAAAGATCAAACGAACCATGAAGCAAGTCAGTGAAAACCTGAATGTGGTCGTTTCGGAGGGTGAGCGCCTGACCAACCTGATCAACGACGTACTTGACCTGGCCAAAATCGAATCCGGCAAGATGGACTGGCAGATGAAACCGGTTTTTGTCCAGGACATCATCCAGCGTGCCATTGCATCAACCACCAGCCTGTTTGAAGCAAAGGGTCTACGTCTGGTGGAGAACGTGCCGGGCAATCTTCCCCTGGTCAATGCTGATCAGGATAAGATGATACAGGTCATGATCAATCTTCTCTCCAATGCCGTGAAGTTCACGGAAAAGGGAAAAGTATCAGTTGAGTCCTATCTGGATAAAGGTCAAATCGTAGTGGAAGTTCAGGATACCGGCATCGGGATTTCAGACGAAGACAAGCACAAGGTTTTTGAACGATTCAGGCAGGCTGGTGATACCCTCACCGACAAACCGCAAGGTACCGGACTGGGCCTCCCTATTTGTCGTGAGATCATAGAGCATCACGGTGGCATCATCTGGATGAAAAGTGAACCCGGTGTAGGGAGCACGTTCTTCTTTTCCATTCCGGTGCTGGGCAGTTCAGAAGCAGCTGTACCCTTACCACTGGACAAGATTGTCAGAAGTCTCCGCAAGCAAATTGAGCACACCACCATATCAAGTCCTCACAAAGCACCCACTATTTTGGTTGTAGATGATGACACCCCTATCAGGTCACTTCTTAGGCAGGAACTGAATGACGCTGGTTATGAGGTAAAAGAAGCAGCTAATGGAAAGGCTGCACTGGATATGGTAAGAGTTCATAAACCTGATCTGATCATCCTGGATGTTATGATGCCCGAGATCAATGGATTTGATGTGGCGGCTGTGCTGAAAAACGATCCTGACACCATGGACATCCCCATCATTATTCTATCCATTGTTCAGGATAAGGAACGGGGACTCCGTATCGGAGTAGATCGCTACCTGACCAAGCCGATCGATACAGACCAGTTGTTTAAAGAGGTGGGAGCACTACTCGAGCAAGGGGTTTCAAAGAAGAAAGTCCTGGTAGTTGATGAAGATCAAACCACCATAAAAACGCTGGCTGGTGTACTCAATGCACGAGGTTACAATGTGATGGAAACTGAAGGAAAAAACCTGGTGGAAACAGCGATTCAAACTCAACCCGACATTATTATGCTCAATTCGATCCATGATGGAAACAGACAACTTGTAAAAACACTCAAATTTGAGAAGGGAATGGAGAATGTCCTTTTCTTCCTCTACCAATAACGTAACCCTAATACACGAACACACTATGAATCAAAAACTATTGATAGTAGATGATGAGGTCCACATCCGGATGCTTATCGAACAAACCCTGGAGGACCTGGAAGACGAAGGAGTTGAATTGCTATTTGCAGACAATGGTCAGTCTGCCCTGGATATCATTGAAACAGAGAAACCCAACCTGGTTTTTCTGGATGTAATGATGCCCAAAATGAATGGCATGGAGGTTTGCCAAAAAGTAAAAAAAGAGCTAAAAATGGATGGTGTGTACATCATACTGCTCACAGCAAAAGGACAGGAACTCGACCGGCAAAAGGGTATGGAAATGGGAGCCAACAGATATATGACCAAACCTTTTGATCCGGAGGAAATGCTGGAGGTAGCTGAGGAAGTTCTCAAAATATCATGAAGATGCCTTAGTCTTCACTCTTATGAAAGCTCTTAAAAACATTCTCAGGAGACAGCAGGCAAGTCATCAGCTAATTGCTTCATTATGTGACAGTCTGAAAGTTCGGATAGCTGTAATATCTGATGGTGGCAGGTTGCTATTCGGGCAACCGGATCCCTCTCAGGCACACTCTTTTCCAATTTCTGAAAATGGCTCTCACGTTGCCGTACTCAAATCTGACAAAACGGAAGGCCAGCAAATCGCAGATTTAATTAATGTCCTTGCCACAAAAGAATTGGAGAAACGCAAGATTGGGTCTGAAGTATTGGGCCTGTATCGCGAAATCAACATGATCTATGATTTTAGTGAAAAGATTTCGGAAAAAATTGACATTCATTCCTTAGCTCAAATAGCCCTTCAGGAAGCCGGTCAGATCATTGATTCCTCACATGGCAGGTTATTCCTCTATGCTCCGGAGGATGATGAAATAAAAATAGCAGCAAGCTTTGGCCCTGCGCAAGACGACCCACCCTATGACAAGGAGCAGGATCACCTCCTCAGACAAATCATAGAGAGAGGAACCTCAGCTATTGTTCCATATCATGAGTTGGTCAAATATCCATTGTTGGGATTTCTAAAGACATTAATGTATGCACCGCTAAAAGTCAAAAATCGCACATTAGGCATTCTGATGCTGGGAAGCGATGAGGAAACCGAGTTTACGGCAGCTGCACTGAAACTACTGACTACGGTTTCCTTGCAGACAGCTTCTGCCATCGAATCCGTACATCTTTACGAGAAAGGACTTCAGGAAGCGCGTGAACGGGAAGAAGCCATTCGTAAGATTCATGATATCAGTACCAAATTTGTTCCCTACGAGTTTATCCATTCGTTGGGTAAGAAAACCCTGACCGAGATTAATTTGGGTGACCAGGTCGAGCGCAAGGTTACCGTGATGTTTTGTGACATCCGGGATTTCACTTCCTTTTCGGAGGCACTGGCACCGGAGGACAATTTCCTTTTCATCAACGCCTTCAACAAACGGATGGGGCCTATCGTCCGAAAAAACAATGGTTTTATCAACCAGTACCTCGGAGACGGATTCATGGCCATCTTTCCCGGAAAAACCATTGATGCTCTCAAAGCAGCGGTGGAAATGCACCGCTCCCTTGAGGCTTACAACGTCGAAAGACAAGAAAAGAACTGGCGAGCTATCCGAATGGGAGTGGGCATGCAAACCGGCAAACTCATCATGGGCATTACCGGTGACATTGAGCGGATGGAAGCTGCCACCATTTCTGACACTGTGAATACTGCCGCCAGGATCGAGGGACTGTCCAAGCACTATGGTACTTCTATCCTCCTCACCGGAGACTGTATGTCAGAACTCAATCCTGCCAATCAGTTTGATTTTCGATACCTGGGACTCGTGCAGGTAAAGGGAAGGAAAAAGCCCCTGGAAATTTTTGAATGCATCAACGGAGATCCGGGAGATCTCTATGGATTAAAGATCGAAACACTGGGTATTTTTGATGAGGGCATGGAGCAATACTTCAAAAGGGAATTTGCCATGTCGGCACTGACTTTCCAGCAGGTCTTAAAACAAAACCCTGCCGATAAGACCGCCCGGTTATTTCTCAACCGCAGTGCCAACCTGATCACTCAGGAGCTTAGTGAAGACTGGAGAGGGGTGGAAACCATGCAGCTAAAGTAACAAGCCAATTGAACATTCCGTCGATTTTGCTACATTCCCAGCAAAATTGTACACTATGACACCCTTTTCACGCCTTATGATAGCCTGTCATCCTGTCTTCTTCATTACATTTCTTACCCTGATATATAACCTAGCCATGACCCAGAATGAGCCAAACCGGTCGGACTTGCCCTATTATGAAATCCCGGAATACCCTGACACCTATACCCCCGAAACCACAGCTGCCAGAATGATTGATGGCCTGGGTTTTAGATATTACTGGGCTACTGAAGGCCTGCGTGAAGAAGATCTGGAATTTAGACCCAGTGTGGAGTCCAGAACTTCAGGAGAAACGATTGATCATATTCTTGGTTTGACCAGCATGGTTATTAATGCAGTTAAAAAAATCCCCAATGGAGGTCAGGATAATGGCCCCGAACCCACGACCTTTGAGGAGAAACGAGAACGAACCCTGACCAACCTGAGTGAGGCCAGCGCCATCCTAAAATCACAGTCCGGCACCCTGGATGAGTACAAGATCATTTTTCAACGTGGTGACAATGTCAATGAATTTCCTTTCTGGAATCTTATCAATGGCCCCATTGCCGATGCGATGTGGCATTGTGGTCAGCTGGTGTCTTTCCGGCGAGCATCGGGTAATCCCTTCAACTCCAAGGTCAGTGTATTTAGTGGAACGGTGAGGAAGTGATTCTACCTGTATCCAATATCCTCCAACGACAATAGGGGCCCCGGATCCTGCTGATGCAGGGACTTCTCCAACCAGATCACATCCCAAAACTGATTGTTCTTAAACCCGACCCTTTGGTAGGTTCCTACTTCTGTAAATCCCATTTTAGCATGTAAGGCTACACTGGCATCATTAGGCAGGGTAATACCGGCTAACATATTGGTGAATCCCTGTTTTTCAAGCAGAGAAAATAACTCCTTATACAACTTTGTCCCTATTCCTTGCCCATGATATTCCCGATCAAGATAAACGGAGACCTCCCTGGTCCATTGATAGGCTGATCTCTCACGGTGTTTTCCCGCATAGGCATATCCCACCACCTGCCCGTCCAGTTCGTATACCAGCCAGGGTGCTTCCTCCAGGACGTTCTTCATGCGTCCCCACATCTCTTCGGCACGGGGAGCCACGGTTTCAAAACTGGTAGCTGAGTCGAGGACATACGGAGCATAGATGTTGCTCACAGACTGGGCGTCTTCATATGTTGCCAAACGGATCATCAACTAAAGATGGTAAGTACTACCGATTTTTTCGCTTCTTTCTTTTACCTTTTTTGTTATCCTCTATTTCCTGCATCAGGCCATCCAGGTCATAGCGAAAATCCGTGGAAAGATCCCTGGTAGTGTCTATATCTTCCGTCTCAAGATCAAATATTTCGATCTCATCTCCGGTGAACTTTTCGACAGCTTCAAGCAGGGGAACCTCTTGTTTACTACAAAATGAGACGGCATATCCCTTTTGCTTTCCTCTACCGGTCCTCCCTACCCTATGCACATAGTTTTCGGGCTGATCTGGTAGATCGTAGTTTACCACAAACCCCACATCAGGAATGTCAATACCACGGGCACTGACATCGGTCGCGATCAGCATTTTGATTGCTCCATCACGAAACTGTTCCAGGGTATTAAATCGTTCCTTTTGCACCACATCGCCATGAATAAACAGGCTCTTGATGTCCACCCTTTCCATAGCCTTCTGCACCCGCTCAGCCCTGACCCGCGTCCTGACAAATACCAGTATCTTTTCTTCGGGATTTTCCCTTACCAGTCTTTCCAGGAAAAATCTTTTGTCATCCATTTCAATAAATGCCACTGTATGATGGACATTTTTGGCCACTGGGTTTTTGGGAGAAAGTTGAATACGAATAGGATTGGACACCAATGAATAAGCTACTTTCTTGATCTTTTTGTCGATGGTGGCCGAAAAGAATAATGTCTGTCTTCGCTTCGCAACATACTTCGTGACATCACGGATATCTTTGATAAAACCAAGATCGAGCATATGGTCAGCCTCGTCAAGAATGAGTGTATGTACATAGGTCAGGTCGAGGTGACCCTGACTGCGCAAATCAAACATCCTACCTGGTGTAGCCACCACCACATCGGTACCGCTCTCCAGGGCCTCAATCTGTGGATCCTGGTCCACGCCACCATACAATGACATGGATCGCAAACCGGTTTGGTGAATCAATTTCTGAAACACTTCATTGATCTGGATAGCCAGTTCATGAGTGGGCACCATCACCAGGCATTTCAGACCGGGTTTATACCGTGATTTCTTGCGTTCTATCAGCAATTTCTGGATAGCAGGTACTGCAAAGGCCGCCGTCTTTCCGGTACCTGTCTGGGCAATAGCCAGCACATCTTCACCTTTCAGGATCGATGGAATTGACTTGTATTGAATATCGGTAGGCCTTCGCCATCCCAGTTTTGCAATATTTTCCTTGAGCTGAGGAGCTAAAGGATAGTCATCAAAGAGCATGATAGATTCTTAGTGCCCCAGCAAGATACGATCTCTTTGGTTTAAGGTTGAAGGTTTACGGTTTTATCGCAGGTGATAATGCATTGGGAAACATATGAAATCCGCAAAACACGTAATGATATTTTATAAATATGTTAAAATTATTCATATTTGTTTCCCTGCATCCGGATTGCTGATGCCATTTGCTATCCGGATTATTTTATTGTCCTGAATCCTTTTTACAGGAAATATGGAATATGTACTTCCTGGTGAAGGATTTCAAAATCTATGAGATGCCAACGAAACGAAAAACCTTATGGTTAACACTTATGGCTGTGTCAGTGTTATCCTTTGATCTGACAGCCGCCAACCAGGAGGGGCTCGACTCCGGTAGTACAGCCTGGATGTTGACTTCCACTGCGCTGGTGTTACTTATGGTGCCCGGTCTGGCCATGTTCTATGGTGGACTGGTAAGAACCAAGAACGTGCTGGGGACCATGATGCACAGTTTTGCGGCCATGGGAATCATGACCATTCTCTGGGTCTTATTTGGCTATGCCATGTGCTTCGGACCCAATGTCCTGGGCGGATGGTTTGGCTGGAGCAGTGATTTCGTTTTTCTCAAATCACTGGATGAAAGCATGATGGACGGAGGTGTGCCGGAATATGTATTCAGTATGTTCCAGGGCAAATTTGCCATCATCACTCCTGCCCTCATTGCTGGTGCCTTTGCCGAAAGAGTGATCTTTAAATCTTATTGCCTGTTTATTGCACTTTGGGGCATCCTGGTTTATAACCCACTGTGTCATTGGGTATGGGCTGAAGACGGTTTCTTGTTTAACCTGGGAGCAAACGGTGCTATTGATTTTGCCGGGGGTACTGTGGTTCACATTTCTGCGGGGGTAAGTGGCCTGGTAGCGGCCATTTATCTTGGAGCCAGGAGGGGTTATCCCAAGACCAATATGCCACCCAGCAACCTGGTCATGACCATGATAGGTGGTGGTCTACTCTGGGTAGGATGGTTTGGTTTTAATGCAGGGAGTTCTGTGGAAAGTGGTCTGAGTACAGCCCAGGCACTGGTAGCCACGCAGGTAGCTGCTGCTGCAGGAGCTATAGCATGGATGATTATTGAAGGATGGCACCAGGGAAAAGCCACAGCACTAGGTATTGTTTCCGGTATTCTCGCCGGCCTGGTAGCTGTCACTCCGGCTGCTGGTGTTGTGCAACCGTTTGGAGCTATGGTGCTGGGCGCCCTTGCCTCGATTATTTGTTATGGAGCCCTGCTACTCAAAAACAAAATGGGCTATGACGATAGCCTGGATGCTTTTGGCATCCATGGTGTTGGTGGTATTGTAGGAGCTGTATTCCTCACCTTCTTTATTCGTCCCAGCTGGATGGCCGAAGCCGCTGCCCTGGCAGGTGGCTCGTGGAGTGTATGGCAGCAATTGGGCGTACAATGTGCTGCTGTGGTAATTGCCATAGTTTACGCAGGTGTTTGCACCTGGATTCTACTGATCATCGTTGACAAGCTAATTGGCTTCCGATCATCGAGATCAAGTGAATTGCAGGGGCTGGATACTGCCTATCATGGAGAACATGGCTATGGAATGTTAAACCCAAATTAATCAATCATGAAACTGATAACCGCAATCATAAGAACTACACAACTTGACCAGGTCAGGGAAGCCCTGATTGAGAATGAGATAACCCGGGTAACGGTATCCAGGGTTTCGGGACATGGCAGACAGAAGAATGCTGAGCAGATTCACAGGGGCAGAAAAGTGGTACCCAGTCTGGCTCCCAAGATCAAACTGGAAATCGCCGTTAACGACGGATTTGTAGACAAAGTGGTGGACACTATTATTGATGCTGCAACCTCTAACGACGGTTATGAAACAGATGAGGTGGGAACGATCGGAGATGGTAAGATTTTTATCACCCCACTTGAAGAATGTATCAGAATCAGGACGCGCGAAAGAGGTCCGGAAGCAATTTAGTGTTAACTTCCATGATCATAAAAATGCTATAGATTGGATCGCAGAGACGCAATTAAAAGAGCTACTTTATTGTCAGGGCTGGCATTGACAGCCCCTTTCGCAACGGCTGTCTTGTCGGGTTGCCAGGCCACTGAAAAAAGAATCTTTGCATCACTGATACTCAACGAGGATCAGATTGTGACCATCGAATCCATTTCAAGGGTAATACTGCCATCTGAGCCCGGATCACCAGGAGCGGAGGATCTCGGATTGGCCGAGTTTGTCGATCGAATGGTGAAGGATTGTCTGTCTCAACAGGAGCAGGCGGCCTTTACCAAAGGACTTGACAACCTGTCACAAGAGATATCAGATACCAGCGGCTCGTCAGCAGATAAAGCCGGCGATAAAGCCTTGGTGACTTTTCTAGAACAAAAGGAAAAAGAAGCTTATGCAGCACCGGCATCTGACTTGCCATTTTACCGGCAACTAAAACAACTCCTCGTCTTCGGTTATCTGACATCCGAGCAGGTAATGACCACCCAACTGGACTATCACGCTATTCCGGGGCGGTATGATAGCTGTATTCCCTATGAAGGCCAAAATGCCTATGTGGATAACAACGTATAAATAATCAAAGAAACGACAGCAAATGGGCAAACAGCAAATGTATGATGCCATAGTAGTTGGATCCGGAATTACCGGTGGCTGGGCCGCCAAGGAGCTTTGTGAAAAAGGCTTGAAGACACTGGTGCTGGAACGGGGTCGCAAGCTGGATCATGTAGGAGGTTACACCACGGCAGCTACTCCTCCGTGGGAGTTCCCCCACAGGGGTCGTAAAACACAGGAAGATCTGGAGCAATACCCCATTCAGAGTAATGTTTATGCTTTTAATGAAGGTACCCGGCATTTGTGGGTAAAGGATACCGAGCATCCCTACACATCAACGGCCGATGGCCCCGAATATCGCTGGATTCGGGGATACCATGAAGGGGGTCGGTCCATCATGTGGGGCCGGCAGTGCTATCGATGGAGTGATCTTGATTTTGAAGCCAACATGAAAGATGGTCATGGGGTGGATTGGCCCATTCGCTATGCTGATATTGAACCCTGGTATTCCTATGTCGAAAAATTTGTAGGCATCAGTGGAAAAAAAGAAGGCCTGGCGCATTTGCCTGACGGTGAATTTTTGCCGCCCTTTGAGATGAATTGTGTGGAATCGCATATCAAACAAGCTATCGAGTCAAATTATCCGGACCGGATGATGACCATTGGCCGGGTGGCTAACCTGACCGTGCCTCACAATGGCCGGGGCCAGTGCCAGCGTCGAAACCTGTGTTACCGGGGATGTCCATATGGTGCCTACTTCAGTAGCCAAAGTGCAACCCTGCCTGCTGCGGAGAAAACAGGTAATCTGACGTTAAAAACCAACTGCGCGGTAGAATCCCTGGTTTATGACAAAGAAAACAATCGAGTATCCGGAGTACGGTTTATTGATACCGAAACGGGAAAGGATGAAATCATCGAAGCAAAGATTGTTTTTCTTTGTGCATCCACCTTAAACAGTACCTGGATCCTGCTAAATTCTGCCAATGACCGTTTCCCCGATGGTCTGGCCAACAGCAGTGGGGCCCTGGGAAAATATCTTATGGATCATCAATATCGTGCTGGTGCTGCTGCACAAATTGAGGGCTTTGATGATAAGTATTACTTTGGAGGCAGGCCAAACGGCATCTATCTGCCCCGTTTTAGAAATGTAACCACACCTCATCCCGACTTTATCAGAGGATATGGATACCAGGGCAGTGCTTCCCGGCCGGGTCCTCCCGGCAATACAGACCAGCCCGGAATAGGTCAGGACCTTAAACGGTCCCTGCAAAAGCCTGGTCCATGGAGCATGCGATTTATTGGATTTGGAGAGGTCCTGCCCTACGAAGACAACTATGTTTCTCTCAATCATGATAAGCTTGATGTAAACGGACTGCCGACATTGAACATTCAATGTACGCATCGTGAGAATGAAGCGATCATGAGGGAGGACTTCAAAAATCAGGCAGCCGAGATGCTGGAAACTGCCGGAGGAAAAAACGTTGCCACTTATGATGATACCGATCATCCGGGATTTGGCATTCACGAAATGGGTACCGCCCGAATGGGTCGTGATCCCAAAACTTCTGTATTAAACAAGTGGAACCAGGCACACGACATTCCTAACCTCTTTGTGACAGACGGGTCCTGTATGACTTCAGCTTCTTGTGTCAATCCCTCTGTCACCTACATGGCACTAACAGCCAGGGCAGTAGATTACGCGTACTCTGAGCTGAATAAACTAAATCTCTGACTATGACCATGAGAAAGTTTCTCATCATGGTTCCGGCGATAGTATTGCTCCTCATTGCACCAGATTTAGTGGTTGCACAAAACATGGTCAGTAGTGTTGAAACACTTACTGAGGGAGATCCGGCCAATGTGGGAGTGTCAAATCAGAGACTTCAAAGGGTGGATAAAATGTGTAGTCAAGCGATAGAGGATGGACAGGTACCCGGAATCGTAGCTTTGATTGCCAGAAAGGGAAAGATCGTGTTTCACAAAGCCTATGGCATAGCCGATCCGCAAACAGGAAATGACCTGGAAAGGGATGCCATATTCCGGATTGCCTCACAAAGTAAGGCTATCACAGCTACTGCGGTGATGATGCTGTGGGAGGAGGGTAAATTTAGGTTGGATGATCCCATTTCTAAATATATACCTGAGTTCGCCAATCCAACAGTTTTACAAAGGTTTAGTTATTCAGACACTTCATATAGCACCCGGCCGGCAGATAAGGAAATTACGATCAGGCATCTGCTGACCCATACGTCTGGCATCGGCTATGGAGTCATAGATGGTGATGAAAGAATCAAAATGATCTATCAAAAAGCCGGTGTGACCGACCTCTTTACTACAGAGCCCATTACTATAGAAGAAAGTGTCAGGAAGTTGGCAAAACTGCCCCTCCATCACGATCCCGGAGAAAAATACACCTACAGTGAGGGTCTGGATGTGCTTGGGTATTTTATTGAAATCATGTCGGGAATGACCTTTGCGGAGTTTCTGGAAGCGAGGCTATTCAAGCCACTGGGAATGGATGATACCTATTTCTATCTTCCGGAAAGCAAGTACGACAGGCTGGTAGCTGTCTCTACCAGGGATGGTAACGGATGGATAAATTATCCGGTTACGTTTTACGATCCCGCTTACCCAAAGACTGGAGCCAAAACATTTTATTCCGGTGGCGCCGGACTGAGTAGTACGGCCCGGGATTACGCTACATTTCTACAAATGTATTTGAATGGAGGCCAATTAAATGGACATCGTATCCTGAGTCGTACTACCATCGATTTCATGATGGATAATCAGTTCCCCAATGTATGGCCCGATTCAGACGAATATTACGGCCTGGCGTTTGGGGTGACTACGGAAAAAGGAGCATCACGCGGAGCCAATGGATCGAAAGGAAGTTTTCGATGGGGTGGATATTTCAACACCCAATATTGGGCAGATCCAAATGAGGAATTGATCGGAATTATCATGAAACAGACCCGGGGACCCGTTGACGATGAAACAGGCTGGAAATTTAACATCCTGACCTACCAAGCGATTGATGACTGAGGTGAAGTGTTTAGACAGCATTTAACGAAAAAAACCACTTAGAAACCACTTAAATATGACTCGGTTGATGATTCTCGTATGGTTATTCTTCGGCCCCCTTTCAATGCAAGCGAATGATACCATCCGGGTCAGTAAAACTCAAGATTTTACTGTTAATGGTAAGGGAGATCAATCACAGTGGCAGACCGCAGCATGGATTGACATTCCCGCCAGGAGAAATCCGGACAGAAACCTTGAAACACGCTTTAAAACCCTTTATTCAGATAAGGGTATGTATTTTCTGTTTCATTGTGTAGATGAAAAGTTGACTGCAACCATGGATGAGGATTTTGAGCACCTTTGGGAAGAAGATGTGGTGGAGGTCTTTTTGTGGACAGATCAGGACCACGACATTTATTTTGAATACGAAATCTCGCCACTGAACTACGAACTGCCCATTCTGGTACCAAATTTTGATGGTGAGTTTCTGGGTTGGCGGCCATGGGATTATGAAGGTGACAGAAAGGTGATACATGAAACATCCGTGCAGGGTGGGCCGAAAGAGAGTCATGCGGAGATCGATAGTTGGACCGCTGAATTTTTCATTCCATATGTCCTTCTACGACCACTGCAAAACGTGCCACCGCAATCCGGAACCATATGGCGAGCAAATATGTACCGGGTTGACCACGACAATCCTGATGCCAGCAATACCTGGACCTGGCAACGGATCACCAAAGGATTTCATGATATTGAGCATTTTGGGGTTTTGGTGTTTGAGTGAATTAGCTCCAACTTTAAACCAGTTTTTCGTTCTTAATAGGAAATAAGACTATGAAAAAGATTCATTCTCTTCCATTTTTGAAATCTTTAAAATCTCATCTAATATTTTTCTTACGCTGTTGTGTTTTGTTGGGTACTTCTTTTTTGGCATTAGGTTGTACAGAGAGTCAAAATGAAACTGGCATCTGGCCCAAAACCTTTGCAGCGAAAACAGTTGGTAGTGATACTTTTATTTATGTCCCTCCACAGGGTATCGATCTCCCTGAAGTAACCTACGCATACATCTTCTACAAGGAGGAGGAGACCTTACAACATGTCCGAGCAATTATCGAAAAAAGGAACGACTCGCATGAATTTTCATTGGATATTCCTAAATCAATAAAAGCCCTTGTGATCGGAATAGTTGACAAGACGAACACAGTACTTGATAACAATCATGGTCATGGCTTTATTCTACCAAGTGAAAACGATTCGGAGCTTAACGAAAACGAAATTGTCATCGCCGAGACCCTCTTGATGGGTGAAGTTCGAAGAAAACTGCAACTAAGAATTCAGCGTGAGTATCTGCTTTCTCTCTATGAGCATAATTATTCTGAGAGCCCATCATCAAGATCAGGTGATTCTTACCTTACCTATCTGCAGTTGCTCTACTATGAGGATCGAGACAGGGCTCAACCTTTGCTTTTACAATATGCTGAATTGTGCGAGATCGACAGTACAGAATCAAGTTTGCTTCAGGCCAGATCCTGTTACGACATTCTAAATGACATGGAGCAGGTTTCTGAACTCGACGAGAGGATTTTGTCAGAATTCCCCAAGGGAAGTCTTGCAAGCGATTACTTCATGAATAATTTTCGTGAATCCACAAACCTTTCCAAGGCCGAAATCATGGAAAGAATGATAAGTTATCAAAGTCAATTCGGTCAAAGCGATGACTATTCCACTGATGAGTTTTATGAAAGACTGATCGAAGAAGCGATTTTACAGAAGATAACTTATGATTTGGCTGAATTTGAAGATCACCTCATCAACATAGATGCTACTGTCGAAATTTATACTGGCAGCGCAACAGAAATAATGGAAATGTCTGAGGTTTCTCAGGAAGATCTATCATTTGCAAGATTTCTTCTGAAAAGGGCAATCTCTCTTTCGTCTACAGATGTGGCAATTTCCAATCCAATTGAGAGGCACAGTTCACTTATTCAAAAATATGCACAAATTCTAGCCTTAACCAACCATATTGACTCTGCTTGTTATCACATGAGAAATCTTTTGGAGCAGCACCAACTAGGGGCTGATGGTATGGAAAAGTACGCTTCTTACTTGATAAATGCCGGCAGGGATTCCACTGCAATCGATTTTATTGAACAGCAACTATTAGAGGGTTTATTTTCCCTGCAATTATTAAGTCAGTTGCAGGAGATGTACACGAGACAGGGACGGAGTACGGAAGTCTTTGACCAATTCGAGAGTGAATATATGGGTGTCACTCGAAAAAGGAAAAGACAGCAAGTCCTCACAAGTTTCTCTTCGCCAATAGCACCAGATTTCTCTTGCAAAAACTTGAATGGGGATATTGTAACACTTTCATCTTTACGAGGAAAAATAATCGTATTAGACTTTTGGGCTACCTGGTGCCGTCCATGCATTGGAATGTTTCCTGACATGCAAAAACTTATGATTGAAAAAAAGCAGCTGAAGGATGTCGAGTTCCTATTCATTGACTCCAGAGAAAGAGACACTAAGGATAAAATCATCAATAATGTAAGAGAGCTAATGAATAAAAATGGATATGAATTTAACGTCTTACTTGATTTTGACAATAAGATTGCTGATGCCTACATGGTCGATTTATTGCCATCAAAATTTATAATTGACAGGAATGGTGAAATTGCTTTTATGGGAAATAAAAGCACCAAGGAATCTCTCTCTTTCGAAATTGAGGCTGCACGAATACCATATTAAATGATTGCATCTGATACTTGCCATGAAATGGCTAGAATAGTTCAAACTTTACTTTAGACCCTGACATGGCTGGCTGTGAACATCTAAAAAGAAGACCCATGAGCAGATCTTACGAGATACAACATAGGTACTGTTGTCAGAAATATAAGTATTCCTAACCTAATCTGCTCACTATTCATTTCTCCAATTGCTCCCAATTAGTATGTAGCCTCCGCAAAATATCTCCTCGATCCTCAGCTAAATCATGCAACTCGGTCGGGTCACTGGCTAAATTATAAAGCTCCCAGGCATCACCATTTTGACGCACCATTTTCCAATCACCTTCCCGGTACATGCGAAATCGGTCGGAGTGGCCGGAAATCATGTGTTGCTCCCGCTGCTGCTCTTCTCCCAACAGGGCTGGTAGAAGTGACATTCCATCCAGATCAGGCAGGTTGTTATCATTTTCAGCGTTTGAAATCCCTGCTACATCCAAAAAGGTGGGAAACAGGTCTACCACATGTCCTACCTGATCCGAAATCACTCCGGACTCAATCTGGTTAGGCCAATGGGCGATAAAGTGGGTTTTGGCACCTCCTTCATGACCATTTTGCTTATACAGACGATAAGGAGTGTTCCCCACATTGGCCCACGGTGTAGACAGACACCGATATGACTCAGCTGGACCGGGAGGAATGTCAAAATCTACATTACTGTCAAACGGACATGATCCATTGTCACTAAAGAATAGTATTAAAGTGTTGTCCAATTGGTCATGTTCTTTCAGCCAGGATGTCACCCTGCCAATATTTTGGTCCATTCTATCGATCATAGCAGCGAAGACAGCCATCTCCAGGTCTTTATCCTTCTTTTCTTTCTCTGTCATTGAATCCCATGGATAATATAGAGGCCATTTCTTTCGAATGTCCGGCCAGCCATCAGGTGAGCCACGAAAGCGATTGGTATTGTTTTCTGGAGGTGAAAGCTCAGCTGTTTCGCCGATTAATCCCAACTCTTTCATCCTATCAAATCTCCTGGCTCTGATGGAATCCCATCCCACCATATACTTTCCTTTATACTTCTCTACATCCTCCGGCCTGGCTTGCAGTGGATAATGAGCAGCATGGTACGGCAGAAGCAATAGAAAAGGTTGTTCTCTATCCTCGATGCTATCCAGCCACCGGAGAGCATAGTCCGTTATAAAATCCGTTTTGTATTTAGGTAGAATATCTGCTTCAATTTCATCTGCAGACACCTCTATACCGTTCAGGTAGAAAGGCCTTTGAAAGACACCAGAGGGTGGCACGAAATACTCGGTAGTGGCCCAAAATGTGAATGACTTTTCAAATGTTTCAGCGAAATAACACTCCTGTGGGACCCAGGAATCAAAGTGTTCTTTGCCACTCATCACCGCACTATAGCCCGCATTTCTAAGCAAAGAGACAAAAGAAACAGATTTGTCATCCCCCATGAATTGCCCGGTGATCAGGGACGAACGGGTAGGATTGCATTTGGCCATATTGTAAAAATGCCTGAATTTCATCCCCTTGTTTGCCAGATCATCAAGATGGGGAGTCTGAATCTCTGCACCATAACAGCCCAGATCTGAATACCCGATGTCATCTCCGATAATGATCACAATATTGGGTCGTGAGCTCTGTGCTTTAGTTTCTATCTGAAAAGAATACAACTGTACGATTGACATCAAGGCCAATCCAACAGAAAGGAGAAGTTTCATTTACCCTAAATTTGAAGTAATTACCAAATACTCTTCCCCTTCAACTTCTCTCAAGGTGTTCCTAAGGGCTCTGCCCATCCCTTCCCAATACACCTCCATTTCATCTCCATCACGCAAAAACACCTGGTCACCAAAGCTAAAGGCACCTGTTCCAAAGAAATGAATATGAACCTGGCCGGGCACCTGGTGATTGGCATATTTGAAATGGTGATGTTCCAGATTGGCCAGGCTGTGAGCCATGTTCACTTCACCAGTCCTAACCTCTTTTGACCACAGTTCACTTCCTTTCCTACTCACCTTTACCGTACCGGATATATCCTGAAAATCATGATCCAATACCAGCTCCGGACCGATTGAACAAGTACGAATCTTGGATGGAGCCAGGTATAGATAATTGACCTTCTCCATCACGTGATCTGAAAACTCATTTCCCGTCACGAAACCAACCCGCCAGGGCTTACCCTGACTATCATTGAGATAGACACCAGCTATCTCGGGCTCCTCTCCCCCATTGTTAGCATATGCTGGAACATCTAGAAAATCATTATGCCCTCTGAGCATTAAGCCATTACCCTTATAAAACCATTCTGGCTGTACGCCCACTTTTCCATCTTCGGGATGACCACCATCCGCACCCATGAGATACATTTTCATACTGTCCGTGAGATTGCCTTCCTGCTCGAGTGTATTCATCTTCTGTCGGTTCTCTGCACTGGCTTTGTGTGTGAGCCCGGTTCCGGTTAGCATACAATGCAGGGGATCGTAAGGTTGATCAAAGGCAGGCAGGAGACGCCATTGATCATTGCCGCTATATATCGCCTCATAGTCCATTTCTTCATCGGTCACATACATCTGAACTTTATCCGAAAAATGAGACTGCTCCTCTAAGGCATCTATGAACAAGTCGTAGATACTACTGTAATGTTCAATTAATCTCAGATTGGGTTCATCAACCAATGCTATCCTTCGATGTCCCTCAGCATCATGTAATTGTACCAGTCTCATTCTATATTAATTATTTACGAACAATATAAGGAATCGTCTCTTTTCACGACAGATTTACAACATAACAAACCTTATATGACGATTAAAGAAAAAAGAAGCCACAAGGTCTGAAATCTAAAGAATTTGACTTTAACAAAATGAGTTATCAATAACCTAAAGGACAGATGATTATATGTTCATCTTTTGGATTAATGGCCCTCTTTTCACTACATTTGAAATACCGTCTTCGGTGAAAATGCTCTACATTAACGATTCACTCAAATTGTACATGGTTCTGCCACGTATGATTTGAGTGATCGGTTAGAGACCTGCTTTCCACCGAACTTTACCTTTCCAAAACAGGTGCCCGCTTAGTCCGAAAAAGAGCAATGGCACCAATCATAAAAAACAGAACCAGTGCTACAATGGCGGACCTCATACTGCCGGTGACCTGATCCAGATAACCAAACATGGCCAACCCAAACATCATGGCCAGACGTTCACATACATCATAGAAACTGAAATAACCGGCATTATGAGTTTTGTCCGGAATCAGCTTGGCAAAGGTAGATCTACTCAATGCCTGAATACCTCCCATGACCAGTCCGATAAACGCGGCTGCCACATAAAAATGTACCGGTGTTTCGATGAAGTAAGCACCAGCACAGATGAGGACCCAAATAATCACCGCGACGATGAGGGCATTCAGGTTTCCGATCCTCTTTGAGAGCTTTGAAAACAGGAAGGCACCTCCTATGCCCACATACTCCAGACAAAGTACCACTGTGATGAGCTGGTCCATGCTGAGATGTACCTCCTTCTCTCCAAATGAAGCAGCCATAAACATCACCGTCTGTACACCCATAATGTAGAAGAAGAAACTGACCAGAAAGCGTCGGATGACAGGGATGTGTTTAACTCGGTTCCACACGTACTGCAATTGACGATATCCCTGCCACAAGTCAAACTTCATAGCACTCTGCAAACCTGTGCTCAGAGGCAACTTCCTCAGGGCGATCTGGGCAAACCCAATCCACCAAAGTCCCGTCATCAGGAAGGACAGTCGGGGAAAGAAAGTGTCATCTTCCACCCCAAGTTTATGTTGATTAAGTATGAGTATCAGGTTAATGATCAACAAGGTAGATGCTCCCAGGTATCCAAATGCATAGCCCCTGGCACTGACGCGATCCTGTTCACTTTCTGAGGCTATGGTCGGCAAATAGGCATTGTAATAGACCAGGCTACCAGCATAGCCAATGGTGGCCCCCATAAGCCCTACCAGCCCCAGTACAACATTGGTTCCGTCAAAAAGGAACAGCGCCATACACGATGCTGATCCCAGGTAACAAAATGTACGAAGAAACCATTTGTGTTTGCCGGTATAATCAGCCAGGGAAGATAAGAACGGTGAGATCAAAGCGACTACCCCAAATGCCAGTCCCAGGGATATCGAGTATATGGCAGTGTTTTCAAAGCTGACTCCCAGGATGTCTACCTTGCCCGTTTCTCCTCTGGTAACCGAGTTGTAATATGCAGGAAAAATAGCGGAAGTAATTACCAGCGCATAAGCCGAATTGGCCCAGTCATACATAGCCCAGGTATTAATCGTTGACCGATCATCTTTCTTCAGTTGTTTGGCTTCTAAATGAGTGGATATAGTAGTATCAGATTCCGTGAACCTTCATGTCCAGGGTATAGACAGATCCCATAGCAGTGATAAAAAGTGTCTTCATGTCCGGGCCTCCAAAACAGACATTTGCCGTCCAACCCTGATCAACCGGTATATGCTCTATACGTTCTCCCTTCTTGTTAAAAACGGTAACTCCTTTGCCGGTAATGTACAAATTACCTTTATTGTCCAGGGTCATGCCATCAGACCCCGTTTCTGCGAATAACTGCCGGTTGCTCAATGAACCATCCTTACCGATGTCGAATGTATAGGTCTTACGATCATTAATATCTGCTACATAAAGTGTTCTTCCGTTGGCAGATCCCACAATGCCGTTGGGACGAACAAATCCACTGGCTGCCACGGTTAAAGTCTTACCGTCAGGAGCAAGGTAATATACATTTTCATTCTCAATCTCCTTCTCCTCATGGTCCCACCAATCCCTCTTATAAAAGGGGTCTGTAAAATAGATTCCCCCCTTTTTATCGACCCACAAATCATTGGGTCCGTTTAGGCGCTTGCCTTCAAAATCACTTACCAGGACAGTCACCTCCTTGTCTGGGGTAATGCGCCAAAGTTGGTTTTTCTCGTCAGCACAGGATAGAATATTACCATCGTGATCAACATAAAGGCCATTTGACCTGCCCGCATCTTCCATAAAAACAGCTAAGCCTTCTCCCGGAGTCCATTTGAGAATGCGGTTATTCGGCTGATCTGTGAAATAGACGTTCCCATCGGCATCTGCCGCAGGTCCCTCGGTAAAATCATAGCTGTCCCCAATCTCTTGCAAAGAGGCTCCATCTGCAATCACAGGACTCTGTGCCGATAGGCATACTGCGACAAAGACGGTCGCGAAAATGGTAAGTAATAATCGGTTGAAACTCATGCTGGCCTTATTAATGATTTAAATTCCCTTCAACTCGATCAAATATAGTAAAAACCACAACCGGCAGTCCTCTCCTATGAAAACCATTGGAAAAGCCCGATACCCCCTACAGTTGATTCAAAGTACCTCAGACTGGAATTCTGGAAAGGGTAAAATTACTACCTATTTAATCGCATTCAGGACAGCACTGCCCCTGGGTGAAATTTTGTAACCTTTTTCCAGGCTTATTGTGAGACCCATATTCTTGAGCTTACGGATCTGAATCTTGAGCCAATCCTTGTCCCTTCCAAGCTTTTTGGCCAGATCTGCTGCCCGCAGCTCCGGATATGTATCAATGCTTTTCAAAGTTTCATTGGTCCAGGATCCTTGTTTACTGTATCGATCCAGGCGATCCAGTTTGCTCAAGATATTTTTCATTTCAGTATCAGATATGTCGATTTTTTCACGAAGGCTAATTCTGGGATCTTCGCCAACATACCGCAAGGTTACCTTAAATATCTGTCCATCGTATTTCCTCAAATCGTTTACCAAGTCCTTCCAATCCGAATAACCCGCCTTATTAATCTCGTTTCGGTTAATCCTTTCCTCTTCGATCTGCTCCACCTTCAAAATCTTCAACTGACCAACGGCAGAATTAATGACACTGCCTTTTTTCACCGAAGGTCTTTTCCATTTTCTGTAAACAATGGAAATGTCTCCACTCCTTATTTTTTTCAGGACCTTTAATTTCAGCAGCATGACCTAATCAATGAAACACCAATACGGCCAGGACCACAATGCTTAGAGCTACCAACATGGAGCCTTTTCCCAGACTTTCTATTTGCTTATACATGGCAGGATCAGATGAATCGGCTGCCTTCTTAGCCCTCGAACTTATCATACCCATAAGAGCTCCAAGGACCAGCACAAGCACCAGCTTGGCAATAAGAAGTGGAGTGTTACCGAGAGATTTCCAGTAAGGTGTCATCAGATAAAGGCCAGAAACAACCAGAAGGGTGAGTCCAATGTGTCCCATCTTCGAAAGAACAAAAATTCGTTTTTGAAAAGTCATGGCTTCACTCCTTTCCAATTTGGCAGCAGCAAACCCCAAAAACATAAACGCAAAACTTGTTCCCAGACCCATGGCCAGTCCGATAAAATGAATAATCAGGAATAACTCTCTCATCATGTCAAATTTTACAGTTTCTAAAAGTCAGATCTAATACGATATTTAATTTTATGATCTTCCAGGTATTTTTCACCTCCCTGTTCAAGGATAGCTGTTTCCTGTCTATCACTCCAGGCGCCACCTATAGCATCAGCCACAATGTGTACAAATGCTCTGCGGTCATTCAGATTCATCTTCAGGTCGATTGAATCTGTATCACCAAAATTATAATAACGATCTATGAGGATCGGTTTGGGAGACCTTGTATACAGGTTTTCAAAAGGGAAGCCCAGGTAATTTCCAACTAGTTGGCCCAGCCAGTATCCTTCATTTTGGTCACGTACTACTTCCTGAGAAATTACTCTGCTTTGACCTAAAACCGAAGATGGATACAGGCCGATGTTCAATATCAAAAGCAAAAAAGCAGTTCTCAGGTTCACTGGATTATCCGGTTTAAGGACGTCCCCTGAAGATACGGATTCAATTGGTTTATTTTAGAGTGGACCTGACCGCCTGAAATGCATTCCTACCTCGCAATGGCTTCGAGTTCTTTCTTCATCTGTTCAATCTGAGCCTTACCGGCTTCGTACCCGAGTTGGACGATTTCAGAAGCTTTACTGAAATTAAATATGTGGTATTTATGTAATCCATCCGGCTCCACGATCAAATCACAGGCATCATAATTTAGTCGTGAACGATACCAAAGGGAAATTTCGAAAGTTCGGGCCAGAATGCTTTTCAGGCCACTTAATTCGTTTGAAGATTTTTCTACTTTGGTCACGACATTGCTGGCTACCAGGAACCGGCACATTCGCCTGATGGGATCTGCAGGCATATTATTCATCACTCCACCATCGACGTAGTACCGGCCATTTATCTCTACCGGTTGAAAAATGCCGGGAACAGCAGATGAAGCAATGACCAGATCATGCAGGGAGCCATCTTCCCAAATTTCGTGCTTTCCGGCATTGAGGTTGGTTACTCCCACCAGAAATTTTTTGGGCAACTTGTGAAAGTCGTTCTCTGGGACGTACTCTTTCAACTGACGTAAAAGATAGTCCTGGTTACTCAGGCCTCTTCTGGGTAGTACCAGCCGAAATACTTTGTATATATTGCTTTTTTCTATCAATTCGCTGATCTGGTCAGGATGATAGCCATGAGCATACAATACACCTATGATGGCTCCGGCACTGGTGCCACAAATCACTTCCGGACCAAGACCAGCCTCCTCAAGAGCCTTTAGCACCCCGATATGCGCAAAGCCCCGTGCTCCGCCACCGGAAAGCGTAATACCGATTTTAGGCTTTTGATCTTCCATATAATCTATATCGAAATACTTAAACGAATAGAATCAAAGGTACTGTATGATGTTACACCATGCCAGTACGCTAACGGCATCTCCCCCGTGCATGGCCTCGGCTCATTTGAGGTGTTATTGAAGTGGTTTGAAGATCTCAGCCATCATACACCGGGTGCTTCCCCCTCCATAGGTTTCAATAGTTGGAATATCACAATGCACCAGTTTTCCCTGTTCTCTGAGTGCTTCCAGTTGGTCTGCATCCAGAGAGTGGAGTGCCCGACCGGATAAAACAATCAAGGGCTTTCCAGATTGGTCGACTAGCTGTAGCATATTGCCAGCGAATGCATGTAACTGATCCAGGGTAATGGGTATCAGGATTCTGCCGGTTTGACTCATGTTATACTCAATTTGAGCCCTGTCCTTCTCCTGCTCAATGGCTTCCATGCACACCACAGCAAATTGATCTCCCAAAGACATCATCACATTGGTATGATAAACCGGTGTTCCGTCTTTGCTGGAAGCTGAAAAAACGACTCTTTGATATCCGGTCAGTGCACAAAATTTATCCAGCAGCAATGGATTCGTTCTCTCACTTATGCAAGCATAGACCACCGCGTTCTTACGATCGAGTACCATACTTCCTGTCCCTTCAAGAAAGTGGCCCTTATTCTCATATTGCTCCAAAGAATATCTTCGATCGAAACCATACATTTCCATGACTTGCTCCACCACATCATCTCTTCTTTCCAACCTTCTTTTTTCGGAATTCATCGCATACGTGATCACCGCCCCATTATCATGAAACGAAACCCAATTGTTTGGAAACACCGCATCTGGTTTCACCGGAGTATCTGTATCCTCTATCACCAGTACTTCCACATTGTTCGTACGCAAAGTATTGACCATCGCATCAAATTCTTCAACGGCTCTTTTTTCTACATCTACACTTTTAAGATCACCAGGATCTTCCTGAAAAACATTGTCGGTAGCTGTTTCGTCATTAAAGCCAAAGTGCTTTGGCCTTATCATCAGAACGGTAGAAGTGCATTGTGTGGTCATAACTGAATCAACAGTAATTTATATCGTGGCGATTAATTTACAACTCTAAGTCGGATCCACCTACTTTAAAGGTGTTGACTGGCTTTGTGTAAAGCAGCCACTCCGATGGCGTCTACTATAAGATTACTTTCTATAGTCTGTTTTACACTAAAATCAGAAATCAGGTGAACCGAAATATCCTCTGACTCATCCAGATCCGGCTTGCTTACTTTCCTAGCATCAATGGCTAAGAAATGAAAGCACTTATTGTTGACATAAGCAGGATTGAGGTAGGTCACTCCTGTGGCAATCCAACTCGACGATTGGTATCCTGTTTCCTCGTACAGTTCCCTTTTTGCTGCTGATAAAGGGTCTTCTTCTCCGTCCATTAAACCTGCTGGCAATTCGAGAAGGGACTCCTGTATTCCGAAACGAAACTGTTCCACCAGGACAAGTTCGTTTTCCCCTGTGACCGCTACTACATTAATGGTATCCGGACTTTTCAAAACCAGGACTTCGAGATGTGACTTGTTCCTGGGGTTTTCCATTTCCTTCAATTCCACATCAAATAACGGAAGTTTGGGTCCGGGCCTTGAAGCCAAAAGTTTCCATTTTTTCACTTTACTTTCCACTCGGTTCTATGTTGATTGATTAGAAATTCCAAAGAACACAATGTAGGCAAGTTGTCACTATCCACATATCCCTAGGTAATGATTCACCCCTAACCTGCTTAATCCGGAAAGATTCGATCAAGTCAGAAATCCAATTGAAGTTGAGGATTTCGTCGTTGCAAATAAAGATCCGTATTCAGTTTCGGTTGCGTATTGGAGCCCATGTATTTCTGCACTGCCAGTTTGAATTGGTCACCAATGATCTGAGCAATTGTACCCTGACCTTTCATCCGTACCTTGAACCGGCTGTCGTTCAATTTGCCACCGTGGCAATCCCTTATCCGGTTGAGTACTCGTTCGGCCCTGTCGGGTTTTGCCTTCCGAATCCAGTCGGCAAAAACTGTTTCCACATCACCATTTAATCTCACAATGGTATAGCCGGCTCTTGTTGCTCCCATGAGCGAAGACACGCGGAGAATCTCCATGATCTCATGATCATTTAACCCTGGAATGATGGGAGCCACCATGACACCAACCGGTATACCTTCCTTTGCGAGCATAGCAACAGTCTGCAAACGCTGTTTGATAGTTGCTGTGCGTGGCTCCAGTTCCAACCGCAGGTCTTCGTCCAGCGTAGTAATCGAGATAATCACCCGGACCAATTGGTCCTGATTTAGATCCTTGAGGATATCAATATCTCTCTGTACGAGGCTGTTCTTAGTGATTATTCCCGTAGCATGATTAAACTCACGAAATGTCTCCAACAGTTTCCTGGTGATCTTAAGCTTTTGTTCTATCGGTTGGTAGCAATCGGTATTTCCCGAAAGCACAAT
>JAUILF010000033.1 GCA_030433135.1 Bacteroidia bacterium
CCCAGGCAAAAAAAAGTCTTTCTATCACATGACGTTGATTGCATATCACACGGAATTTTTCAGGAAGCCAAAGCCGCCCTGAGAAAGGGACAGGTTGGTACACTGCTCAATGTACTTGCTCAAAATCTTCTGGGCAAGACCTCATTTTTGAATATGGATGACATTATGGACATTCATGATGTTTATGACCTCAAATCCACGTTTTTCTGGCTGGTTGAAAAGGGAAAAGGATCTTCACCATCTCATCCCGGAGTGACCATACCAAACGCTGACTACAACCTGGCTAATAAGTCCATTCGTGCAGCCATACAAAGAGTCGGGAAAAGGGGGTTTGAAAATGGATTGCACAAGAGTGTATCCGGATTGAGTTTTGATCAAGAGCTGCGAAAGCTGGATGTACGGGTATCTGGCAACCGCAACCACTACCTCCTAATACGACTTCCGGATCACTACAATCAACTGGAGCAAAGCAAGATTGATCTCGACTTTTCTCTCGGTTTCGGTCCTCAACAGGGGTACCGAAACTCATATGGTTGCCCGTTCGTGCCTTTTGATATTCAAAAAGATCAACCTTATACCTTCCTGGAAGTTCCACTTCAGATCATGGATACCACGTTCAAATTTTACCAGAAACTTTCCCCGGATCAAACCGGTGAGAAAATATTAGCGTTCATTGACAACATGAAGGATAATAGTGTTCTATCCATTTTGTGGCATAATGACATGTTTTCCCCGGTAAAAAACCCTGAGTGGCTCAAACTTTACAAGCATATTCTGGAATGCCTGGTCAGCAACAAGATCAGATCGATTACCCAGCAAGAGCTGGAAGAACGGCGTCTATCTATCCTTTCTTCTTTCCGTAATAGTTCTTTGTAAACCCGGAAGCCTCGTCCTTCCAAAGCATTTGAGGCAGAGCCCAAAGCACGCCAAATCCATATGCAAAAACTTGGATGTTGAGCGTAATGATGGATAATAAGGCCACTTTCAAGGACCGGTATTTAGCCAAAGATTGTACAAACGCCAGCAGACAGACCAACAACCATCCTCCCAGCATACCGTATAATAGCCACGGACCAGTATACAGACTTGCCAGAAACACTGTTACCACACCCAGTACGATCAGAGCGGGCAGAAAGTGCACGGGTTTCAAGAGGGCTGGATGCAATTTACCAAGATTGATTCGGGCAACACCCCAATTGAAAATTTGTCGAAAGAACTTAGGAATGCTTGTTCTGCGCTTGTGGTACACAAATGCATCCGGAATTAGTCCCACCTTATACCCGGCAGCATAGATCCGGGCTGAGAAATCCATATCCTGACCATGTCGCAGCAGGTTCATCCCCCCGATATCCCGGTATATTTCCCGCTTGATACCCATATTAAAACTCCGGGGATAGAACTTTCCAATAGATTTTTTGCTTCCCCGGGTTCCACCGGTTCCCAGAAAGGAAGTCATGGAGTAGTTGATGGCCTTTAGCAAGGGGGAAAAAGAAGGGTGGAAAGTATCGGGTCCACCGAAACAATCCAGATGCTGTTTCGACAGTGCGATATCGATTTCAGACAGCCAATGTGGTGGAAACATACAGTCAGAGTCAACAAAGACAAAGTATTCTCCCTGAGCTACTGACATCCCGTGGTTTCTGGCCACACCTGGTCCCTGGTTCTGCTGAAATACGGCCCGGGTTTTCAGCCCGGTTTCGCTCTGATAATGCTCAATGAAATCCTTGAAGCCATCTTTAGAGCCATCATCCACAAACAGGATTTCGAATTTATCTCGATCAAATGTCAACCTTTCGGCAGATCTCAATAGTTCACGTACTTCACCCAAACGATTGTACACTGCGACTATAACGGAATACTTGATCATCGGCACCTCACGACTGAAATGTGGACATATATGACAAAAAACTCAAATATAACCAAACGTTATATTATACTCGATTAAGAATCAGTTATATAGTGATAAAGAAGAAGCGTCGTCAACTTATAAGGATGCCTTTGTACAACATGTGATTTGAACCAAACATTCGTATTTTGCGCATTCTTTGATGGATATAAATGAACCTAAGTGGCTAAAAAGAAAATCAAACCAAGAAAGAGAAGGGTTAAGAAGGAAACCATACAGGAAGAAAAAACGCTCAGCCCATGGATTATGCACTGCATAGCTATAGGTACGTTTCTGGTACTCTGTATGGCTTATTTCTATCCACAGTTGCAGGGCAAGGAAATTCCCCAGGGTGATATCACGCAGTACAGGGCTACGGCCAAAGAGATTCACGATTACTACGAAGAAACCGGCGAGGTAGCCCTGTGGACCAACTCCATGTTTGCCGGCATGCCAAGCTACCAGGTATCAATGCGTACACCCGGTAATAAAACGAAGGTCGTTGAGAAGGTCTTTAACCTCTTTCTCAAACGCCCAATAGGTTATTTCCTGGCTATGATGATCGGCTTTTATCTCATGTGTATTGCTTTTGGCATGAGTCCTCTGACCTCTCTGCTGGGCAGTATCGCCTTTGGTCTCACAGTAAACCACTTTGTGTTGTTTGAGACCGGGCACACCAGTAAACTCAGGGCCTTTGCCTTTTTTGGTGTGATTGTAGCCGGTATGATCAATGCCTATCGAGGTAAGTATCTTTTTGGAGCAACCTTGTTTGCACTTGGCCTGGCGCTGGAGATTGGTGTAAATCATATTCAGATGACTTATTATCTGTTTTTGTGCCTGCTGGTTTACCTGGGTTTTATCCTATATCGCGATATCAAGGCCAACAACATACAGAACTTTGTCAAGGCCAGTGCCTTCCTGCTTGTGGGAGCATTTTTGGCCATAGGTGCCAATGCTTCGAGGTTATGGACTACCTATGAATATTCCAAAGATACGATCAGGGGCGAGCCCATTCTCACTACATCAACACCCAATGAAAGTAGCAGCAGTGAAGTAGAGGGTCTCGCCTGGGATTATGCTATGGGATGGAGTAATGGTACCATGGATCTGTTTACCTACCTGATACCAGGAGTAGTGGGAGGTGGTTCACGAGAACCTATAAGTGGATCTTCGGCATTTGCCCAGATCACCAATCAGACACAGGCAGGCACTGTAGATGCTCCCATGTATTGGGGCGACCTGCCATTTACCAGCGGACCATCCTACGTAGGAGCCATAATCCTGTTCTTGTTCATTCTTGGAGCCATTGTGGTGAGAGGTGATATGCGATGGTGGTTGATATCTACCACAATATTGACCCTGCTGTTATCCATGGGTAAAAATCTGGAATTCTTCAACCGGCTCTTCTTTGAGTATTTCCCGTTGTATAACAAGTTCAGAACGCCAAACAGCATTATGTCCATCACTGAGTTTCTCATGGTGTTGATGGGTACCTGGACCTTATCTGAGATTGTCCGTGGAAAGGTGGATCGGGAAAAACTCAGAAAAGGAATGCTATATGCTGGTGGGATCACGATTGGTCTTTGCCTCTTCTTCCTTCTCCTGGGACCATCCATTTTCTCATTTACTTCTGCAGGTGATGCCCGGTATGACCCTCGACTGGTAGATGCCCTGGTAAGTGACCGAAAATCATTGATGCGGATGGATGCACTGCGATCCATGGCCTTTATTGGTCTGGGCTTTGGTCTGTTGCATTATTACCTCAAGGGCAAAATTCGTCAGAGTTGGATGCTCGTGGGAATGGCTTTGCTGGTTACCATTGATGTATGGGGTGTGGGTAGAAGATATTTGGACTCGGACAATTTCGTTACCCCCGGAAGGACTGAAGTAGCTTTTACTCCGCGTCAGCCTGATCAGGTGATCATGAAAGACAGTGATATTCATTTCAGAGTCTTTGACATGACTGCTGACATAGATAAAAATGCGATCCCCTCTTACCACCACAAGTCTATTGGGGGATACCATGCGGCCAAATTGCAGCGATACCAGGACCTGATTGACAAATATATTATCGCAGGTCATATGCCGGTCCTGAATATGCTTAATACAAAGTACTTTATTGACCAGCAAGGACAACTGCAGGTTAACACCCAGGCATTTGGTAATGCCTGGTTTGTAAGCTCTCTGCAAGAAGTGGGATCTCCGGACGAAGAATTTAATGCTTTGCAAACCATTGACCCGGCAACCACCGCAGTTTACCACCAGGATTATTCTGATTATGTAGGGGACTTTAATCCCCAGGTTTCGGGAACCATTTCACTTACCGAATACTCACCCAATAAACTGACTTATGAGTCTACGGGCAACACCGAGCAATTTGCTGTTTTTTCTGAAATATGGTATGGTCCCAATAAAGGATGGCATGCCTACATCGATGGTGAAGAGGTTCCTTTCATTCGGGTGGACTACGCTCTCAGAGGCCTGAGAGTGCCACAGGGTGCACATACAATAGTTTTTGAATTTACACCCAGATCATTCTATGTGGGAGAAAAAATATCAACTATAAGTTCTATACTGATTTTGCTGACAGTCGTGTTGTTGATTGTCAATTACTTCAAACCACTGCGTCCATTATTACAGAGTAAGAATTCAGGTCAAACAGCAACAGCTTGAGCAAAAGGGTTTTAATTGTGACCTACTACTGGCCTCCTTCGGGAGGACCAGGAGTCCAGAGGGTATTAAAATTTGTAAAATATCTTCCGGAATTTGGCTGGGAGCCTCATATTCTCACGGTAGAGAATGGAGAGTATCCAGCTATTGATGAAACCCTAATCAAAGACATTCATCCCCGGGCGAAAGTTCATAAGGTCACGACCGTAGAATTTTTTGATCTATTCAGGAAAATCCGCGGCAAAAAGCAGGGCGATGCCATAGAAACGTACGAACTGGTGAAAGAGAGGAAAGAACTTAGTCTGTTTGAACGACTGGCTCAGTTCATCAGACTCAATATCCTGATACCTGATGCCAGGGTTGGATGGTATCTGTTTGCCAAAAGAAAATCCCTACAGATTGCACGTGAAGTTGACCCGGACATTATTTTCTCCAGCTCTCCTCCTCATTCACTACAATTAGTTGCATCTGCAATTGCCCAAAAACTTAAGTGTAAGTGGATAGCAGATTTTCGTGACCCATGGACAAAGTCTTTCTATGACAAAGGCATGAAACGTTGGCTAATCTCCGAAAACACCAACTTCAGACTGGAACAGCGCATTATCAACAAGGCAGACAAAGTCACTTCGGTCAGCCCGGGTGTCATTGAACTCTTACAGGCAGAAGAAAAGGGTCATATCATACCAAATGGATATGACGAAGATGATTTTGACAAAGACATCTCCAAGAGCGACAAGTTCAAAATTGTATATACCGGTCATATAGCATCTCTACAAAACCCACAAAGGTTTTTTGAAGCTCTTGCTAATCTTCCCCCAGAGCAAAAGGCTATAATTGACGTGGACTTTTATGGTTCCGTAGATCCATCGGTTTATCAAACGGTATCCAAATACGAACTCGAAGACATAGTCCATTTCCATGGCTATGTGGATCATGATCTGGCAACGGGCTATATGATGGCTGCGGACCTGCTCCTGCTCATGATTCCAAGGACACATGCCAAAGGAATACTCACCGGTAAGCTGTTTGAATATCTTGCAACAGGTAATTATATTCTGGGAATTGGAGATGAAGCGGGTGATGCAGCCAGCATCATTAAGAAATGTAATGCCGGTTGTATGATCAACTATGATAAGGACCCGACTAATATTCTTTCCAACAGATTTGAGAGCTGGAAACTCAAAGAAGAGTCAAAAGCTATCCGGAAAGAGATCAAAGCATATAGCAGAAAGAACCTGACTGGTAAACTTGTTCAACTTTTTGAAGAGTTATGCGATTAGACAGGATAGGGTTTATGCTGAATAAGTTGGTGACAGACCTACGGTCGAAAGGAGCATTTGTACCTATCTCCTCTGATCTTACCTCCTCCCGATTGCAGTACTATTATCTGATGTTTGGCCAGGACTTATCCAAATTAAACCGGCTCATTGCCGGCTTTGATGAAAAGGGTATTCCGGTCAATACAAGCTATGTTGATGTTGAAGGCGGTGGTACTCATTATTATCCCATCAGCATTGGGCAAGTGGCACTGTCTATCTACCATGCCTGGATTGATTCAGGCAAAAAAGAAAAACTCAAGCATTTCCTTCAAATTGCTGACTGGTTTGTAGACAATCGCCAGGAGGATATTGTCGGTACTTATTGGTTGACAGAAGTTCCAAAACCCGAATACCATGTTCACGATCCATGGAAGTCAGCTTTTGCTCAGAGCCGTGCACTGTCCGTTCTGTTACGTGCCTGGCAGGAAACAAATAACCAATCCTACCTGGAGGTAGCAACAGGAGCACTGACTCCTTTTAGCCTGGACATTGCAGATGGAGGGGTTGCCATCAGACGGACAAATGCAGAAGTCTTTTATGAAGAATATGTGGCCGATGAACCTACCCGGGTGTTAGACGGGCACTTTTTTTCGTTGTTTGGACTCTTTGACTATATCCGGGCAGTTGACTCCAACCATCCCGGACAGGAACTGGCTCATCAACTTTTTGAAGACGGTGTGAATGGATTGGTGGAAGCCCTTCCAAAGTACGATCTGGGATACTGGGTAAGATTCAATCGATGTGATATTCCCGGTTATCCTACGTTCGACCCGTGTACCATTAACTATTTGCAACTCGTTACTGTACAGTTAGATGTCCTGTTCAGGATCACAAAACAAGAAGTTTTCAGGGATTATCAGGCAAAGTTTTTGGGATACCTTAATTGGCGAAATATCACCAGGATGTATTCCAATAAATTCAAAGCCTTAAAAGATTTAAATCGGATCTAAGCTATGTGTGGAATTGCAGGTCTTGCCGAAAAATCATCCGGTGCTTCAGCCGTCATGTCTGAAATGCTACAGGTCATGCAACATCGGGGCCCTGACCATTCCGCCATTTATCAGCATGGTGACACTACACTGGGCCATCTTCGTTTGTCCATTATTGACCTCGAAACAGGCGATCAACCTATCTTCAACGAAGACAAAACCTTATGTCTCATATACAATGGAGAATTGTACAACTACCAGGAGATCCGAAAAGACCTGATTGCAAAAGGTCACCAGTTTAGCACGAAAAGTGATTCGGAGGTCATCTTACACGGCTATGAAGAGTTTGGCCCTGACATTCTGAAACAACTTAACGGAATCTTTGCTCTGGCTATCTACAATCTGGTGGACGAATCTCTCTTTCTGGCCAGAGATCATTTCGGTATAAAGCCCCTGCATTACTTTCATGACGGGCATCGTTTCATTTTTGCTTCTGAACAGAAAGCCATCATCCAGCACCCTGCGGTAGAAAGAAAGATCAACTTTGAGAGCTTACACCTCCACTTAAACCTGCGATACACCCAGGGTACACATACCCTTTTCAATGGTATCAAACGACTACCACCTGCCCATTATCTACACTACGCTCAGGGTAACGTCCAAATCAAAAAATATTGGTCACTGGAAATGCCTTTACCCAATCCTGATACTGAAGATGAAACAGTGGAGAAAATCCACTTCTATATTAAACAAGCTGTTCAACGTCAGCTAATCAGCGACGTTCCTATCGGCGTATATCTTTCCGGAGGAATGGACTCGTCCACCATTGTCCAAAAAATGCACGAACTGGGGGTTCCGCAAATAAACACGTTCACCCTTGGCTTTAATGAGCCTACCGATGAGTTTCCCGATGCAGAATTGGTGGCACAGCACTTCCAAACGAACCATCGGACTCTTGCTCTTTCGTTCAATCCACTTGAAGACTATGAAAAGACCATCTGGCATGCGGAAGAACCCAAGATCAATCTACTGCAGGGCTACAACATGTCGCAGATGGTCAGTAAGCATGTGAAAGTAGTCCTGGGAGGTCTGGGCGGTGATGAGATATTTGCAGGTTACGATATTCACAAGTTCATTTATCCCTTCAATAACTGGCATAATAAGGTTCCAGCCTGGATGAAAAAATTATTCAGGTGGAAAGCTGATTTTTTATTTAAGGTGCAAAATGCCAGTTCAACCCTACCCATTGATGAGTATCGCAGGGGCATGCAAATGTTACTAGCCATCGGTCAGATTGAAAAATACTACCTCATCCTGCGAAATGTATGGGACTTTGACAATGGCTTCTATGACCGGATCTATACCCGTGAAGTCGCCAATGAAATGAGGAAGAAAGCTAAAACAGCGAAGCAATTTATACCCCTGTTTGAAAAAGTAAAGGAATCATCACCACTGGACCAGGTGCTGTTTGCAGAAATGCATTCGAAGATGATCAACGACTACCTTCTGGTGGAAGATCGTATGTCGATGGCGCATTCGGTAGAAGAAAGAGTTCCCTTCCTGGACATTGATCTGGTCGAATACGCCATGAGTATTCCCATAGAAATGAAAATCAAACACAACCAAACCAAGTACATCTTTCGCAAAGCGATGGAATCCAGGCTTCCTCCTAATATTGTGAAGAAGAAAAAGTGGGGATTTACGGCCAACCCGTATTTACAATTCAAGAAAGATCTGAAGACGCAAGCAGAGTCGACACTAACCAGGTCATTTGTGGAAGAACAGGGTATTTTCAACTACAAGTATCTGCGCAGCATTATAGACCACAAACCCTATCCTCGTATGAGATGGCATTACAACTATCTCTGGATTGTGCTGGGACTGGCCAAGTGGCAAAAGATCTTTAACGTGAAATAAGCCTGGGTTTAACCCCTGACTAATGCATACAGATAAGCATCGATATAGTGATCGTCTTTGAAATAGGCTTTTTGTAACAGTCCCTCTCGGTCAAATCCGGCTTTCTCCAACACTTTACACGATGCCTGATTACTTGCGAATACCATCGCTTCCAATCTCACAACTTTACGTGTCTGAAAAATATGGTTGGAAAAGGATCTGAGTGCCATGGTCATAATACCCTGATTCCAATGTGGCTTGGCCAGCCAATAACCCAACTCGGTGCGATGGGCATTTATACCATAGTTATACAAAAGTCCAATCCCCCCTATCTGCTCGCCTGATTCCAGTCTTATAGCCCAGTCTCTTCGGATCCGGTTAGCCTTTTCATACGCCAACACACTGGTAATGAAGGATCTGGCTGCATCAAGCGTATACGGAAAAGGAATCGAACAGGTGGCATCATAAAAATCCCTGTCGTTCAGGTACTTGACCAAACTCCGGTCATCAGAGGGCTCCAGTTTGGACAAATAAAACCCATTGTCGATGGCTATTTTATCTACCTGATCCGGGGTCCAGCGTGGCATCTTCCAAATCTACAACAATCGCCACATCTTCTCCACCCTCATTGAGGAGTGTTCAGACCTAATGTCGATAGTTCAACATGCCGCGGTAAGTATTGAGTATCCTCCTGGAATTTACTCCATATCTAAACATATTGAAGGCAACCAGATTGGCTATCTGTACCCGGAAGTAATGATTATCTGCATATTTACGAGCAGAAATCAGTATGTCTTTTTGGATGACCCTAAACTTATATGTTTTACGAGCCCTGCGCAGCAATTCAAAATCTTCCATGATGACCATATTTTCCCGAAACCCACCCAAGTGATCAAACACATCTCTTTTGATGAAGAGACTCTGATCTCCACCCCTGAGCCAGAGCAAATCAAATCTGGTGAGAAAGGCATTCAATTTTAGCAAATATGGTCCTCCTTCAAAACGATGACGATATGACCCCATATCATATCCCAGCTTGATCGAAGACTTAATGTCATTCAGAAATCCACAAGGTGGAAGTGTATCGGCGTGAACAAAGTAATACACATTGGCCCGGGCAGATTCAGCACCGAAATTGAGTTGCCTGGCGCGTTGAGGGTTGCATTCTCTGATTATGATATCAGCCGGATACTCATGGCAAAATTCAAGCGTGCCGTCATCACTGCCACCATCCACCACTATGATTTCTACATCATGTGACTGGTCTTCTGTTAGTCTGTCGAGAAGGCGTGGCATGTTTTCCACCTCATTCAGAGTAGGTATGATGATACTTAAACCGGGATTATGCATTGGGATTACGTAATGAGAGTCAAATAGGCAATAAAGGCGGGCGCTCCAAGGACTTTTTGACTCATGACCGAATGATCTCGCAGAGTCGAGTACGACAGTGCTCGAAATGAGGGAACCGCGAAAGCGGGTGGGTTGGCCATGGTCACCATCATGGTGAGAATCAAAAAGTGCTTATGTGCCCGTATTTGCAGCATATTTGGCTCGTAATAGGAATTCTAATGAATATTCCCGGTTAAAAACATATCAGCAGTTACTATCTTTCATCGTCGTAGATCATCACAGCTCTTTGCCCGGGCCTGACAAATCCACGATACATGCCCGGCGTATTAAAAGGCATATGCATGTTTCCTCTCTTATCAACAGAGATCACACCACCGGTACCTCCGGCCTCTACCAGTTTTTGCATTACTGTAAAATCACCGGCTTCTTGCAGTGTTTTGTTACCATATTGCATCTGTGCGGAGATGTCATAGGCGACCGCATACCTTATAAAATACTCACCATGTCCGGTTGAAGACACGGCACAAGTCAGGTTGTTGGCATAGGTGCCGGCACCAATAATCGGCGAGTCACCGATTCGGTTATATTTCTTATTTGTCATCCCTCCGGTAGAGGTTGCAGCCGCGAGATTACCATTCATATCAAGGGCCACTGCGCCGACAGTTCCGTGTTTTCGGTCAGCATGATCCAGTTCGACCGACTGGGGATCTTCTTTTAGCAATCTTTGCAGGGAATTCCAGCGCCTTTCCGTGTAAAAATAGTCCGGATCGACCCTTTCAAGTCCACAGGCTTCGGCAAATGCTTCTGCCCCATCACCGGTTAGCATGACATGTTCGGACTGTTCCATTACAGCCCTCGCTGCCAGAATGGGATTCTTGATGGTAGTCACCCCCCCTACTGCACCTGCATTGAGGTCTTTTCCTTCCATGATCGATGCATCCATTTCATTAATCCCTGCATGAGTAAAAACAGCCCCTTTACCTGCGTTAAATAGTGGATTGTCTTCCAATACCATGATCGTCCTGGTGACAGCATCAATGCTGGAACCTCCACTCTCCAAGATTTGCTGGCCCACATCCAGCGCATCGTTTAGTGCCTGGCGGTAAGCTGTCTCTTGCTCCTTAGTCATATTATCCCTCACTATGACACCAGCACCACCATGGATTACCAATACGTAATCAGGTGAATCCGGGACTTGATCTTCATCCCCATCAGATTCAGGATGGGAACAATTCATCGTAGTTATAAGTAAGGCAAACAACACGAGATTGGGTTTTATCATTCTGCTAGAAGCTGTTAAGATTAACTACATTTGACGTTTTGTAAAGCTAATAAATACTGCTAAATGAAAATCCTGGTCATTGGTGGAGGTAATATGGGGCAGACGTATGCAAAGAGCTTTCTTCGCTCTCACATTGTCAAAACCGAGGAGATGATGATCCTGGAAAAATCGGATAGTAAATCAGCTTCTCTGGCAAAGGAAAACATTGGTACCATATACAATGACCCGGCTAAATGCATGCCGATAGCGGATCTAATCATACTTGCTGTAAAGCCGCAAAATGTCCCCGAGTTGTTTGCCAGTCTTCGATCTATGATCGATTCTCAACAGCTATTCCTCTCGATTATGGCAGGGGTTACCATAGCAACCCTTAAAAAAGGACTGGGTGTAGACAAGGTTATCCGCGCCATGCCTAATCTGCCGGCCCAAATTGGAATGGGTATGACAGCTTTCACATCCACGGATGAGGTGACACGTATTGAGCTAACCATGGTGCAAAACCTCCTCAATACCACAGGGAAAGCCATATACGTTGAAGATGAATCTCTTCTGGATGCAGCAACAGCCATATCCGGAAGTGGTCCCGCCTATGTATTCTACTGCATGCAATCCTTTATGGATGTGGCCGAAAAAATGGGTTTCTCGGCCCCGGAAGCCGAATTGCTCACCTGGCAGACTTTCAAAGGGGCTGTGGAACTTTTTCATAAAAATGATCTGACTTGCAACGAATGGATAGCCAAAGTGGCTTCCAGGGGTGGGACCACAGAGGCGGCACTCAATTATTTTGAGATGGAAAAAGTTAGTGACAAATTACAAGGGGGTGCGGAAGCGGCCAGGAAAAGAGCAAAAGAACTGGGCAAATAGCATGATCAACTCTCCGATATATTCAGCTGAATGTCGGAAGCTTTCTTCCAAATGAGCGCTTTCTCCAGATCCTCTTTCCAGATGATACAGAAGTACCCCAGCAAGGGAGGTAGAAAAATCAGTGCCATACTCAACCAACCAACCGTCATAAACCCCAGAATGAGAAGGAGTAGCAAGTACAACGGGTAGATAATGATAATCAGACCCAACCAAACTGGGATTAGGAACTCGATTTGAGTCACCTTCTTATTGGCAATGTATTTGGTCAGATGGAAAGGAATAACGTTTAATAACCACCCCATCAATGCCAGTGGACTGGTTAGAGTCAGCAAAAGAAGCTTGAGCAAACGTTCGATCATGAAAACCTTCTCATCAGGAAACTCGATGCTTTCCAGGTATCTCTTCAAATCACTTTCATTTGCGATAACGCCTTGATTTATCAGGTCTGCAAGCCTTTTTTCACGACGAAACCTGGAATCATCTTCATCCAATATCGGCCAGGAGGTGATCTGACTACGTTCATCCAGCACCTCGAACCCAGCATTGGCGAGTGGTTCCATTTCAATATTGTCAAGGTGAATCACCAGGGGCATCATGGCTTCCTGAATGTCTTGAGTAAGAGTCTTAATGGCATCCACCTTGTTATCTTCATATTGAGCCAGATAGGGCTTGACCGGGATGGGGTCACCAATCTGGACCATGACATCTGACCTAAATCTTGTTCCGTCTGCATAGTTTACGCCAATCGGTAAAACTTCCAGGTCTTCAACTCCTTTTTCCTCCCAGGCCCCAAAGGCCAGACGAGCTGTTCCTTTCTGAATATTCAATAACCGCTTTCGGATATCGGTTTTCCCTTCCGAGAAAATCATGATGACTTTCTTATCCACCAGTGCCTGATATACCCGTTCAAAAGATTCAGAGTTCCTCCTCATATTGCTAAATCCATCCCTGAAACGGTATATCGGAAGTTGGTTTGTCTCTTCCAGTGCCCATCTGAATTTTGTGTCAAAGACATCTCCCCGGGCAAGAAAATATAAGGGACGCTTCAGATATACAGCCATCATGGTAGCTTCTGTAAACGCCATGGGATGGTTACAAGAGATAAGCAAGGGCTTGTCAGTCGGTATCTTATCCCTGCCAACTATATGAATCTTTCGAAAGTAATATTTGTATGTTGTTGCGACTATCGGTCTTAGCACCGTGTAAAGAACTCCCAAGACAGTTATTTTTGGACCTTCCCAAGGTATGAAAAAAGCCTATTTTTTATGTCTACCGGTGTAAAGTACCTACTCGTGATTGCCGGACCTACTGCTGTAGGAAAATCGGCTTTGTCACTTCGTCTGGCTCAGGCCCTTGGTACCGATATTATATCAACTGATAGCAGGCAACTGTATAAGGAACTTAATATTGGTACGGCAAAACCCACTACCAAAGAACTATCCTTGGTAAAACACCATTTTGTCGACCACCTTTCTATCGATGAGCCCTATACTGTTAGTCAATTTGAAACCGAGTCCCTGCAAAGACTAGATGAATTGTATCAGGATACGAATGTAGCCATAGCATGTGGCGGCACCGGGCTTTACATCCAGGCATTGACAAAGGGTTTGGATGAGATACCCGATATTGATTCCAAAGCCAAACTCAAATATGAGCATATGTATGATGAGTATGGATTGAAGGTGCTGCAAGAACTTCTGTATAAACTGGATCAGGAATACTATCAGCGAGTGGATACCTATAACCATCGTAGGCTGATTCGGGCGTTGAGTGTGATTGACTCCACAGGTAAACCATTCAGCTCTTTTCTTAATAAATCTCCAAAAAACCGTCCTTTTCAAGTAGTTGGGATTCTATTGGAAGAAGATCGCGAGATCCTCTACGAAAGGATCAATCTCAGAGTCGACAAAATGCTGGCGGCAGGTTTAGAAAACGAAGTCCGGGGATTACAGGAATTTAAGGAGCATCAGGCACTACAAACTGTAGGGTATCAGGAGTGGTTCCCCTATTTCCAGGGAGAACGGCCATTGGCCGAAGTGATCCGATTAGTTAAGAGAAACAGCCGTCGGTATGCTAAAAGGCAGATGACCTGGTTTCGCAAGTATGGAGCGTGGACAACCTTCCGATCTGGTCAATTGACGGAAATGCAAACTTTCCTCAGCCAGCAACTCGGCTACTCGGTGAAAATTTGAAAGATCTCCTATACTTCAAGCAAGACATGTACACTTTCGGGAGGCCTTCCAATGATGGCCTTTCCACCTTTTACTACCAGAGGGCGTTGAATTAACTTGGGGTTATCGGCCATAACCTTTATCCATTCCTCCTCACTGAGTTCTTTACCCTTGTATTCTTCCTTGTACAGTTTTTCCTCCTTCCGTACCAGATCAACGGCCTTCATATCCAGCTTTTTCAACAGATCTTTGATCTCCTTCCGTGAAGGTGGTGTTTCGAGATAAAGAATAATTTCCGGATCAATACCGTGATTCTGAACGATATTCAGTGTTTCCCTGCTCTTCCTGCATCTAGGATTGTGATAGATCTTCATACCTTGCACGCGATAATTGTAAGAGCCACAAATTTACAGCTTATTCTCATTTGCTGGCAACTGGCATCCAATCGTTTTACAACATGGATGATTTTAGTTGCCCGTATTGACTTTGAGACATGATCTATAACACTCCCTTATGTACGTTTAGACGAAGTACTAGTTTTAAACGTTGTAGCTATGTGGCTATCAAACCTTTTGATTCGAGTCATGTTTAAAAACCATCTTACCAGTACTTATCCATACTTATACTGAAAAGTGTAATTGAAGGTAAACTATGCTGAAACACATACTTACAATCCTGTCAGTAGCTCTATTATCAACTCTTTCTACGGTTCTTTTCTCACAGCAGCAAGAAGATTTCAATCTGGAATTTGTCGGACTGGGGTCAATAGAGTTTCCGGACGATATTGGTAGTTCACTCAGCTCATACAACGATGTATGGGGATGGGTATCAAATGATGGCACGGAATACGGTATCATAGGTTCAGGCGTTGGCACATCCATTTTCTCTCTCGAGAACCCGGCAGAACCCAAACTGGTAAGTACTGTTGCAGGCAGTCTATCCGTATGGAGAGACATCAAATCATATGGCAATTATTTGTACGTGGTTGCAGATCAGGGTAACGATGGTCTCTTGATCATAGATATGACACATGCACCTGATTCTATCAGTCACACTTTTTGGAAACCCGAACTAGAGGTTCATGGGAATTCAACGATTTTGAGCACGTGCCACAACCTATATATTGACTCTACTTTTGTATTCCTGGCGGGTTGTGACGGCACTGCGGCAAGTAGAGGTGTTCTCATTTTTGATCTCAGTGTTAACCCGATGGCACCTGAGTATATTTCTGCCACTGATCCGGTTTATGCTCATGACGTTTTTGTCAATAATGAACGCTTATATGCTTCAAATCTGGGCAATGGATTTTCCGTGGTCGACATCAGTAACCCTGCTGATCCTGTGACATTGGCTTTCCAGGAGACATCCGGCGACTTCACCCATAATGCATGGTCCTCGGACGACAATAAGTATCTGTATACCACTGATGAACGGAGCAATGCGTTTGTTGATGCCTATGATGTAAGCGATCCGGATGACATCCAGTTACTGGACCAATACAGACCTTATGCATCACTTGGTTTGGGTACTATTCCACATAATGTACATCATCACAATCAGTTCTTAGTGATCTCCTACTACACTGATGGAGTAAAGATTGTCGATGCCCACGACCCCACCAACATGGTGGAAGTAGCCAGTTACGATACCTACTACGATAGAGATGGAACTTTTGGGGGAGCCTGGGGAGCCTATCCCTACCTTCCATCTGGTCTGGTCCTGGCATCTGACCGTACCAGAGGGCTCTTTGTTCTGCAGCCTGATTATGTCAGAGCCGGATATATTCGTGGTACTGTGGTGGATTCTCTAACAGGTGAACCTGTTGAAAATGCCCAAATCACCTTTTTATCTGACATGCCAGGATATGATGTAACAAACGCAGATGGTCATTTCTCCACCGGTTTGGCAGCTGATGGGGTACATGAAGTGACCGTATATAAAGACGGTTATCGACAGAAGAATATCGAAGTGGAGCTTATAAGTGGGGAAACTGACACACTGGAAATACATTTAAGTCCCCTAAACAGTTACCAGGTAACAGGTCAGGTCATCGACGACGAATCCGGTGAGCCTATCAGCGGTGCACAGGTTGTGGTGTTTAATGAAGATTATGCGGAGTTTGCAGAAACTGATGCCTCCGGTGCATTCCAGATTAATTCCTATGAAGGTTCTTTTAACATAGCAGCAGGTAAATGGGGCTATCTGCATCAATTTGTTGATGCTGCTGTAAGTTCGGATGTCTCTGGTCAGGTGTTACGATTGAAAAAGGGATATCGTGACGATTTCATATTTGACTACGGGTGGTCTGTGGCAAGCAGTGCAAGAGTAGGCAGCAGCCAGGAATGGCAACTGGGTAATCCCGGCTATGCTGTTTACGACGGAGTATTGGCAGGACCCAACGGTGACATTGAAGGTGACCTCGGATCTACTTGTTATGTGACGGGGATTGCAGCAAGTCTGAGTGCAAACCTGACCGACACTTCTGTTTTGACTTCTCCCCTCTTTGATTTGTCAGACTTTGAGGATCCCTATATTAACTACTATTTGTGGTTTAACGATCAGGGTGTCAATCCACCAGACGACGAGTTGCATGTCTATCTGGGTAACTCGGAAGAAGAAACATTAATCGAACGAATTACAGAACCCTTTTCCGGTTGGCATGAGAGGTCAGAAATAAGGGTGCTGGATTATATGGATCCCGGTACGGATATGTTTGTCAAGCTCGTTGCTGCAGATACAGGAAATGTTCATATTTATAAAGCTGCCATTGATGCTTTCAGTATTACCGAAGGTCTCACCACAAATGTCAACAACCAGGATCATACAGACCAGGTCAAGGTATACCCTAACCCTTGTATCAATGAGGTTTGGATACAGAGTAGTGGTCCAAAAGTAGATCGATATGTCATCGTGGATGTCAGTGGTCAACTCATGAGTTCGGGATCGATGACGGGACTGCGGAATCAAATCGACATGGGATTTTTAGATGGTGGTATTTACTTTCTGCAAACATTCGATGGTCAAACACTCAAGTCGGTAAGTAAGGTGATTAAACTGCCTTAAGGTGATAAGAAGCCTTTTTGACAACTACTTCGGGATGTCCGTGAGGCGTACCTCTATCACCGAGAAATTTTGGCCATCTCCTGTTGTCATGCCAAGTAATCTATCCATTTTTTAACACGTTTACAGCATTGTATACCTCTCTATGGACATCTTGAGACAGAAGATGTCAGTTCCTTCTGGTTGGTGGATATTTTCACTATTTTCCCGCTCAAATTTTTTATGAATGAAAGTATCGACAGAACTTAAGCCAACAGATCTGAAGCAAAAGCTTACAAGATTTTGGGATCTGGCTGGTAAAAAAATAAACTTAATAGATTCAGAATTTGATCCTGCTGGTGGAGCCCCGGTCTTTACCGTAAACGGAAAGTACGGCTCACGGGGCTGGACTGAATGGACACAGGGCTTTCAATACGGATCTGCCATAATTCAGTTTGAGGTTACAGGAGACGAGAAGTTTCTGGAAATGGGACGGAAAGCAACTGTCAATAAGATGGCACCACATGTATCTCACTTTGGTGTTCATGATCACGGATTCAACAACGTAAGTACCTATGGCAATCTGCATAGACTCATGGCAGAGGGGAAGATTCCGGTTGATGAAAGAGAGAAGCAATTTTACGAATTGGCATTAAAGATCTCCGGATCAGTTCAGGCTCATCGTTGGACAGCATTACCTGAAGGGGGCTACATCTATTCTTTCAATGGACCTCATTCACTATTTGTAGATACAATTCGATCGGTAAGGGCTCTGATTGTCAGTTATGAACTTGATCACGACTACCGGGCCGAGAATGACAAGGTGACCAGCTTACTTGATAAGGCTCTGGACCATGCAGTCAGTACTGCAAAGTACTCGGTCTACTATGGTGAAGGCAGAGACTTCTATGATGAAGAAGGAAGAACAGCTCATGAAAGTGTATTTAATACCAATGACGGACAGTTTCGCTGCCCGAACAGTCAGCAAGGGTTTTCAGGTTTCACGACATGGACCAGGGGTTTAGCCTGGGCGATGTTGGGTTTTGCTGAAGAGCTGGAATACCTGGACACCCTCAAACCCGGAAGCCTGGACTACCGTGGTGGGATAGAAAAATACCGGGAAATATTTTTGAAAGCAGCTACCGCTACGTGTAATTTCTATATACATAATTCGGCTTCTGATGGCATCCCTTACTGGGACACGGGAGCTCCTGACCTGCACAAGCTCGGAGACTATCTGAGTGTTGCAGCAGATCCGTATAATGATTTCGAACCTGTTGATTCATCAGCTGCAGCAATTGGGGCACAGGGATTATTAAGACTTGGTAAATACCTGACTGATCGTGGTGACAATCGGGGTGAAACGTACTGGCAAGCTGGACTCACAGTTGCTGACCGATTGCTTGAAGAGCCATATCTGAGTACTGATCCCTCACATCAAGGATTGATATTGCATTCGATTTACCACCGGCCCAATGGCTGGGATAATATTCCTGAAGGCCGGGTACAACCATGTGGAGAATCAAGTATGTGGGGGGATTATCATGCCATGGAACTATGTCTGTATCTTCAGCGTGAAATTGATGGCTCAGGCTACTACACTTTCTTTAACGGGGTAAAGTCCTGATATGAGTGGATTAGACAGACTTTGTATACATACCATTACTAATAAACCCTGGACCTTTGAGGAACTGCTGGACCAATATGCCAGTGCTGGGGTAGGTGGTGTAAGCATATGGCAAAATGCTATTGAGGATATGGGTGCCAACAAGGCTGCCACCTTACTGGAAGATTACTCCATTCAAGTTGTTTCTTACGTCAGAGGTGGTTTTTTCCCGGGCTCTTCAGAGCAGGCCAGAAGTAAGGCCATTGATCACAATAAAAAGATGATTGATGAGGCCGCGGCCGTGGGAGCACCTATTCTCGTACTGGTTTGTGGTGCTGAACCTACCCAAAACCTGGTACATTCCCGAAATCAGATAAAAGAAGGACTTGAAGCCATTCTCCCCCATGCTACCGAGGCAGGTGTCAAGCTGGCCATAGAACCACTACACCCAATGTATGCGGATACGAGATCTGCGATCAATACGATGGAACAAGCCAACGATATGGCAGAAGTATTTGATTCTGAATATGTAGGAGTAGCGGTAGATGTCTATCACCTGTGGTGGGATCCCCACCTGGAAGCAGAAATCAAGCGATGTGGAGCAAAGGGTAACCTGCTTGCCTACCATATCTGTGACTGGAAATACCCTACCGAAGATATGCTGAATGACAGGGGGTTGATGGGAGAAGGTTGTATACCCATTGCCGAAATATCGCGGTGGGTAAAAGAAGCCGGGTTTAACGGTTTTGAGGAGGTTGAAATATTTTCGACAAAATACTGGTCAATGGATCAAAATGAATTTCTGAACAAAATCATTTCATCATATAAAGAGCTTATTAAAACATAAAACCAACAGTTCAAGTGGAAAAAAAAGTAGAAAGCATAGGTATAATTATGAACGGTGTTACGGGCAGAATGGGAACCCGCCAGCACCTGATCAGAAGTATGGTAGCCATCAGAGAACAGGGTGGTGTACAAGTGGGACCGAATGAATTTGTCATGCCTGAACCCCTACTGGTCGGCAGGAATGCCGAAAAACTACAGGCTCTCTGCAAAGAGCATGGTATCGAAAAATATACAACCTCTCTGGATGATGCCCTTGCCATGCCGGGGTACCCCATTTATTTTGACTCGCAAATCACCGGCAGAAGATTTGATTCGGTAAAAAAAGCTATTGAGGCTGGAAAACACATTTACTGTGAAAAGCCAACGGGCACTACTCTAGAGGAAGCGGTCGAACTCTATCGAATTGCTGAAGCCAAAGGGATCAAACACGGTGTGGTCCAGGATAAACTCTGGCTTCCCGGAATCCTCAAGGTAAAACAGTTGATTGATGAAGGTTTCTTTGGTCGCATTTTATCTGTAAGGGGAGAATTCGGTTACTGGGTATTTGAAGGTCACTCGGTACCTCCCAACCGACCATCCTGGAACTATCGAAAAGAAGACGGCGGAGGCATCATTATGGATATGCTATGCCATTGGAGGTATGTTCTGGATAATGTATTCGGTGAAGTGAAATCAGTATCATGTCGCGGGGCCATCCATATCCCAGAAAGAATTGACGAGCAGGGAAATCCCTATAAGTGTACTGCAGATGATTCTGCATATGCGACTTTCGAACTGGAAAATGATGTCATAGCACACTTCAATTCTTCGTGGACTGTCAGAGTGCGAAGAGATGACCTATTGGTGATGCAAATTGATGGTACTAAAGGGTCTGCTGTAGCTGGGTTACGTGATTGCTATACCCAAAGCTACGAGGAAACACCTATACCTGTCTGGAATCCGGATATTCCTCAACCCATCAATTTCTTTGATCAATGGAAAGCCGTAGAAGGAGAATCTTCTTACGACAATGCCTTTAAAGTTCAGTGGGAGCTATTTTTAAAGCACGTTGTCAAAGACGAGCCTTTTCAATGGGGACTACTGGAGGGGGCCAAAGGTGTCCAACTCGCAGAAGTTGGATTGGAAAGTTGGGAAAAGCGTTGCTGGATAGATGTTGAAGATTTAAGCTAATGGTATGAGAAAAGTTGCGTTGATCACCGGAGGTAGCCGGGGCATCGGTCTCGGAATTGCCGAGTGCCTTGCCAAAGAAGGATATGCATTGGCCATCAATGGAATGAGAGATGAAGGTCAGGTTTCCGGTGTACTGGATGAACTCCGGGAAATCGGTTCCGATGTCATTTATGTACAGGGAAATATTGGAGATGCTGCTTCCCGGAATTCCATGGTGCAGAAAACCATCGACCATTTTGGCATCATTCACGTCTTAATCAATAATGCCGGTGTGGCACCCAAGACAAGAATGGATGTGCTGGAAACTACTGAGGAGAGCTATGACCGGGTCATGGATATCAATCTGAAAGGTGCCTTTTTTCTCTCTCAGGCGGTTGCCAATCATATGGTACAGATAAAACAGAAGCGAATGGACTCACCCTTTTGCATTATCAATATTTCATCGATCTCGGCTACGATTGCATCTATTAACCGGAGTGAGTACTGCATCTCAAAAGCAGGCATGAGTATGGTTACGCAGCTTTTTTCTGCCCGGTTGGGTGAAGCGGGAATCCCTGTCTTTGAAGTCAGGCCAGGAGTAATTGCCACTGATATGACGGGTTCGGTAAAGGAAAAATATGACAACCTGATCGCTGAGGGGTTGACCGTACAAAAACGGTGGGGCTTTCCTGAGGATGTTGGGAAAGCCGTAGCTTCACTGGTAAGGGGTGATTTTGCCTATTCAACCGGACAGGTAATTATGGTTGATGGTGGCTTAACCATTCAGAGACTTTAAATATGTCCACATTGCTTAAAATCAAGACTCGATGAACAGAAAAACTATCTGGACCTTATGCCGTGTCGCGGTACTGATCCTGGTCATACTGACTTTTACACCACTATTCACTCCTCAGAATCAGGCAGATCCTTTTTTATGGGGTATGCCATACACACTTTGGATGGGTTTGATACTTAGTTTCCTGTTGTTGGCACTAACTGTATTGGGCTCACTCGTTCACCCTGGTAGAAAGAAAGAAGACAACTAGAAAGTATGATCAAGACACTAATCATTGTAGGTATAATCTATCTGGGCATTCTGGTGTCATTTACCATGCTCACCCGCACCAGGGAAAAGGATAGCAAGTCCTATTTTATGGCAGGCTCAAATCTGGGTGCCTTTTTGGGTCTATTTACCTTTGCAGCCACTTTGTTCAGCACTTTCACCCTGTTGGGTATGCCTGATTTTTTTAGGGTGCATGGTGTGGGAGCCTGGATATTTCTGGCAGTTTCCGACATAGTCATGGTATTTGGCTTGCTTTGGGTAGGTTACTACCTCCGCAAGAAGACATCCGGCTATCAATATTTAGGCATGTCCGGATTCATGGAGAGATGCTATGAGTCCAGAACAGCCGGTCTTGTAGCTTTTCTGGGAGCATTCATTTTCTTAGTACCCTATGTTGCTATTCAAATCAGGGGCGTTTCGATTTTCCTGCAGGAAGCTTTCCCACAGTCACTTCCGGTATGGGTCTATTCAGTTTGCATTGTGATTATCATGCTGATCTACAGTGAGATAGGTGGACTAAAAGCCATTATCTATAGCGATGTGCTTCAGGGAATAGTCTTACTGGTTGTCATTTGGATCATTGGATTTCTTTGTCTCAAAGACGTCGGAGGCGTCACACAGATGTTTACCACCATTGGTGAACAAAACGAGGCCTTGCTATCTACACCGGGACCCAACGGTCTTTTCAACTTTCAGTTTCTGCTCGGTTCAATGGTGGCAATATGTATGATCCCATTTACCCAGCCCCAGGTATCGACCCGACTCATTATCATGAAGGATCAAAAAGCACTTTTCCGAACCGCCATCGGTCTGGGAACCTTTGCCATCCTGGTCATTTTACCAACTGTATTTTTAGGCATGTACGGGGCGATTAAGTATCCTGACGCAACCACATCAGAGTTCCTGGGCAACACCCTTATTCATGATCAGCCAGGTGTATTGGGTGCATTCGTCATTATTGGTCTGATTGCGGCTGCCATATCTACAGCTGATTCGCAAATATTTGCGCTGGGAGGAGAAACACGTTCCCTTATGTCAGGTGAGGACCGTACTATGGTAGGAAGAGCCCGATTGTCTATTGTAGTCTTTGCAGTACTTTCTTTCGTCTTTGCTATCATGAGTAGCGACGAACTGGTACTGTTGGCAAGGGCGAGTTTTGCAGGAACTTCTCTATTGGCCCCTATGATCTTTACCGGTATCTTCTATGATCAGTCTGCCAGGTTAAAAGCACTGCCTATATTGACACTCGTGGCCATTATTATCCTGGTTTGTTCAAATTTTGGGTTGATTGGAAGTATGTTTCTTGGAATCCGAATGGATTTACTGCTGCTGGGTTTACTGAGTGTCATAGCAGTCATTTTGGTGCAGGTGGATAAGAGCAAAGAGGCATAACAGAATGTCTGAACAGTGTTTTTGTTTTTGTAATTATTTCGAAAGTTATATATTTGTCGAGCTTTTGAAAAACAGGCCCTCTTAAGCCTGTAAAAAGGCCCCTTCGTCTAGTGGTTAGGACGCAAGGTTTTCATCCTTGAAACAGGGGTTCGATTCCCCTAGGGGCTACTGTTTGAGAAAGCTCTATGTGGTCACACCTTTTGGTGTGGCCTTTTTTATTCCTGCTAATCCTTCATTCATGGAATTCTTTTATGTCTACGTCATCGTCTCTGACATTGACCAGTCTCGCTATATTGGTAAAACTGATAATCTCGAAGCAAGGATACATCGACACAATACTGGCCAAAGTCGATCCACTAAAGCTAAAATGCCCTGGTCACTTTACTACTACGAGGTGCATTGCTGAAAAAGTCAACATTCATACCCCTTGACTGGTTATGATATGATCAGCCTATTATGTCCAGAGTTCCTTAGCCGGAACTTTACATTATTCCTAGCAGTGATTAATATCAAAATGTTATTTTTGTCGCTCATTTTTGCATAGAGCGCATTCACTAAAAATAAAGATTGAAGAAATGTCAAAAAAAGTCGCCATCAATGGATTTGGTCGTATCGGAAGATTAACATTCAGAAACCTTTTAAAATCGTCCGATATCGAAGTTGTTGCCATCAATGACCTGACAGATAATGCCACCCTGGCTCATCTGCTAAAGTATGATTCTGCACAAGGAAAATTCGAAGGAACCGTTTCGGCAACTGATGAACATCTGATTGTAAACGGTAAGGAAATACATGCCTCAGCTGAGCGCAATCCTGCCAACTTACCCTGGAAGGAATTGGGAGTTGATGTTGTATTGGAATGTACCGGAATTTTTAGGAATGCCGAGAAAGCTGGTTTACACCTTGAAGCTGGAGCTAAGAAAGTAGTTATCTCTGCTCCCGGCAAGGGAGATGGGATCAAGACCATTGTTTTGGGAGTAAACGATGATGAACTGGATCTAGGTCAGGATATCTTTTCGAATGCGAGCTGTACTACTAACTGCCTTGCACCAGTGGCAAAAATCGTAAATGATAACTGGGGTTTGAAAGTGGGAAGTATGACCACTACTCACGCCTATACCGGAGATCAGAACATTCAGGATGCTCCTCACAGTGATTTGCGCAGGGCTCGTGCTGCTGCAATCAATATTGTACCAACTTCTACCGGTGCTGCATCGGCTGTTGGTAAAGTTGTTCCAGCTGTAGCTGGTAAGCTTTCTGCCATCGCCCTTCGGGTTCCCGTAGTTTCTGGTTCAATGATCGAGATGAACTGCGTTACCGAGAAAGCAACCTCTGTAGAGGAAATCAATGCAAAATTCAAAGAAGCCGCAGAAGGTGATTTGAAAGGGATCCTGGAATACTGTGAAGACCCGATTGTCTCCGCCGACATTCTGCAGAACCCACATTCATCCATTTTCGATTCTTTGATGACCGATGTACTGGATGGCAACTTTATCAAAGTAGTGAGTTGGTATGACAACGAAGCAGGTTATTCAGCAAGATTGGCTGAACTAACTGAGAGAATCGCAGCCGGTTCGTAGGTTTAGACAAACCGTGAAAAATGAAAAAAGGGTGGCAATTTGCTACCCTTTTTCTTTGGCATCTATGAAATCATATATAGCCTGATGCAGACCTGGGCGGATACCCAGCGAATATAATTTGCGGTTATCTCTCGTAGGGTAGACCCTGTTGGTTAGCAGGATCATAAACATGTCTACCTCGGGATCAATCCAGAAAAAAGTTCCCGTAAATCCGGAATGCCCATAACTGGAACGACTAGCTGAGCTTGCCACATAACTATAGCGTTCGTCATAATCAATCATAGGCTTGTCAAACCCCAGTCCACGCCTGTTGCCCTCCTCACAATATTGACAGAGTGTAAATTCCTCCATCGTTTCGGAAGAGATATACCGTTGATCACCGTAAGTTCCACCATTCAGATACATCTGAAAAAGCTTCGCCAGATCTTCTGCATTGCCAAAAAGTCCGGCATTACACGATAAACCATCCAGCATGGCAGCTGCTTCGTCATGTACGGTGCCCCAGACCTGCTGATGGCGAAATAACGTATCAATTTCCGTGGGAATAATACGTTGTAGATCAACACGATCAGCCGGTCTATACATGACAGATTCAGCCCCCAATGGCTCGTAAAACGTCCTATATAAAAAGGAGTCGATCCTTAATCCCAGTTTTTCATAAACCAGATCTGGATACATAAGAAAGGTCAATCCGGAATAAAGATAATCCCGCTCCTCGGTGAGTTCGGATTTCTTTATTGCCTTCTCAATCTTACGTTTATATTTTTTATGCAGAAAAAGACTGTCGGTAATCTTGACAGGATAGTTACGATGTGGCTCAGTCTTGAAGGACCTGGCACGGTACTTACCATTTTTCTTGATGGCCTCTTGCCAATACACAATATAAGGTATGAGTCGGCCGTAATGTGCCAGAGCTAATCGGAGCGTTATTTCTTTTTTGTCTCCCCTACAGAAATTCTTAAAATACGAACACAATGTAGCATCAAGATCGATCATATGACGATCCAGCAGGTACATCAAGGCCGGTACAGCGGTAGTTACTTTAGTTACGGAGGCAAGGTCATAAATATCTTCCTGCTTCACTTTGATCTGCTGGTCGAAAGTATGGTAACCATAGCATCTATTTACAACAACCTGGTCCTGGTGGACAACCAACAACTGACCTCCGGGAAAAGCCATTGAATCCAATCCCATCTGCATAATCTTATCCAAAGTATCCTGCAGCGGTTTATACTTATACTTTGCGTTCCTGCCAGGTAATTTCAGCCTATTTCCACCGATTGTTTGCAACCCATCACCCCTGTGAAACGCCCCATTATTCATCGCCAAATTCTGATCAAAGTCAATAGCCCCAAAAATGGCCTGGATTGTACGGGATAGATCATCCTCTGTTTGCAACCCGACGTGGATGATGGCATCTGCAGCAATAATATCCTGAGGACTGGTATTGACGAAACAAATAATCAGTTTGGATCCCGGGGATCGATCGGTCATCTTTTCCCAGGGTCTAACCATACTGGAACCGACGAAAAACAGGTAGAAGTCTGATGAATTTTCAGTTGGTTCACTCATGTCAAACTCGGAGCACGCCTTGTAAAAAGAAATACCTTCCATGATGGCTGACTTGCCCGGCAAACCAAAGACTCCCACCTGCAGATCAAATGTATCCAGTCGATCTATTGGAATCAGGTCCAGAGTATTTCTTAAGAGTACCGGCGCGGCATCAATTTTTAATACCCCAATGATGACCAACAATAATGATACGAGAATCCGGTAGCAGGGGAATGATTGCAGTTTTGGTATAATTTTCACGTCAAATTATAGTTCTTAGTGGTGAAGAGCGGAAAATAACATATTTAAACTTCTCGAAATACCTTAACATGTGTGGAATTGTAGCATATATCGGAAGTAAGCTTGCCTATCCCGTCATATTGAATGGACTGAGACGACTTGAATACCGTGGATATGACAGTGCTGGCCTTGCCTTCATAGAAAATGGTAATCTGGAGATCCATAAAAAATCAGGCAAGGTACAATCACTGGAAGAGCACGTTGGAGATCATCCAATCAATGCCAAAATCGGTATCGGACATACCAGGTGGGCAACCCATGGCCAACCATCCGACATCAATGCCCACCCACACTTGTCACGCAGTGGTCGACTTGCTCTGGTCCATAATGGTATCATCGAAAACTATTCGGTGATAAGAGAAGAACTGGAGCAAAAGGGATACCGGTTTGAAAGTGAAACTGATACCGAGGTACTGGTCAATTTTATTGAGGATGTAGCTCTCCATCATGACGGATCACTGGAAGAAGCTGTTTGTTTGGCCCTCGAACGGGTGGTAGGTGCGTATGGGATCGTGATCCTTTCCCTGGATCATCCTGACACCATCATCGCAGCCCGTAAGAGCAGCCCTCTGGTTATAGGGATTGGTGAAAATGAATTTTTTGTTGCCTCTGATGCTACTCCTTTTCTGGAGCATACCAAGGAAGTAATTTATCTGAAGGAGGAGCGTCTTGCCGTCATTCGCGGTGGTGAAATCACGGTCACTGACTTCCAGAACGTT
>JAUILF010000424.1 GCA_030433135.1 Bacteroidia bacterium
GCATTTTCTCCGGTCAGAAGAGAAGCCTGCCATTCATTTTTAGTAAATAATTTCTCTATTTCAAGAATCTCACGTTTAGCCCCCGGAAGTGATTCAAACAAACCATTTGAATTCTTACCCAGCAACGGATCTCCTTTAATGTATTTATCTGAAACATTGATTCCTCCGACAAATCCGACTTTACCATCGGTCACTACGATTTTTCGATGGTTTCGGTAATTTATCCAGGTCGTAAAAGCCCACCAATGCAAGGGCATGAAACCCTGTACCTGTATACCACTTGATATGAGGTCCTCAATGTAGCTTTTCTTTAAATACCTGCTTCCCACGCCATCATAGAGCAGCTTGACCTCCACACCTTCTTTTACTTTCTGTTTACATATTTGGGCAAATTCATCGGCCAGGTCTCCGTTCTCGAAAATGTAGTATTGTATATAAATATATTTTTCAGCTTCTCGCAACGCAGTGAAAATGGCATCAAAAGTCTCACGACCATCAACCAGGATCCTGACCTTGTTGCCACGGGATGGCAGAAAGTTGGAGTTCCTGATGATGAGTTTGACCAGGCTTAGGTTCTCCCTGATTTCAGGTCGAGTAGCATGCTCATCTATGCTGTGATACAGCTGATTTACTTTTTCCAGATATTCTTCGATCTGAAGGGTTTTGACAATCCGGAAAAACTTGAATTTACGTCGATTGATGCCTAGAGCGAGGTAAAGTATGATCCCCACTACCGGTACAAACACGACTACCATGATCCAGGCCAGCGTCTTGGTTGGACGGACTCCTGACAGGAGCATTCCCACAATCAGGGCAATCACTATACTCAGGTACAAAATGTAGAGTACAGAAAATATCATGGGAAAATATACTCAGACTTCTACACTTCATCAGGATTATTCACGGGGTTTCTACATCAGAACCCAATATGGACCTATCAACCAGGTAATGACCAACATGTGGCCATTCTTTATGCTATCAACATCCCGACCACCTCCTACAGGATCATCAGGGGATAGGCCATGGCCAACTCTTCGAGGAGTCGGGTCTTAGCCTGCGTATATCGACTTGACAATGCCTTGATGTATTTCTTGGATTCAAGATATCTAGATCGGTAATAGACCTGGTTGCGATGCATGAGGGGAGTCTGTTCCTTAAACCGAAGCAGGTTCCTTTCCAAACCTTCGGTTTCACGAATGAGAGCATCTATTTGCCTACTGATAGATTTCAGAACAGTCAGAGAATCGTCTTGGCCGGTTATGGTCAATGTTACCAGATTTTGAAGGAGGGAACTCTCTTTCTTCCATACAGAACAAATTTTCAGCCACTTGTCGACCGACCTGAGCCACAAATCAATGGTCTTGGTGTCTTTTTTATGTTTTCGGGGTTCTGCTATGTCCTCTGTACTGGACTCAATTCTCTGGTCAATCATAATCATAGTTTTTGTAAAGGAGTTATCAATGTTAACGACAGCATAACCGTTTAAAGTCCCCCTGTAGCAAGATTAAATACGTTAAAATTCTGAGGTCTATGGCAGCATCTGAAGTCCGGGATCAAACACAAATAAGTATTTAAAAGATATCATTTTCCCATATAAAAATCAATAGCAATATGTTGATTTTAGAACCTTTTAAACTGGAGTAGGTTTTGGTAATATATTCTTAAAGTTTGATTACCTTAATCCTGGAAATGACATCAGATCCTCAGACCAAATGATACCAATTGCCTTTCCCAATGGCATAGCACTTTTGCCAAAAATGACGGTACTTGCCGGTGATGTCGGTGGTACAAATACCCGACTGGCATTGTTCAATGTCAAAGGAGATGTTTTTGAAAGAATAAGAGAGCAAACATATTCTTCCAAAGCCTATCCGTCGCTGGAGGAAATTATACTCGATTTTGAAAAAGGAGAAAAACTAGCTGATGTTGTGGCATTAGGAGTGGCTGGCCCGGTGATGAACGGAAAGGTACAAATCACCAATTTAGCTTATTCGATCAGCGAAGAATCCATTCGGAACACGGTCGGTATTCAACATGTCTATCTGATTAATGATTTAAAGGCTAATGCCTTTGGTCTTTCTGCCATAGACCAGCGTGATTTGATGGTTTTACACGAGGGCTCGCGGGAATTGAAAGGAAATGCAGCACTTATTTCACCTGGCACCGGACTGGGAGAAGCCGGGTTGTTTTGGGATGGTGAAGCATACCATCCTTTCGCGACAGAGGGTGGTCATGCCGATTATGCTCCTGAGACCGAACAAGACATCGCTTTACTGCTCTATTTGCAGAAGAAATATGGCCATGTGAGTTGGGAGAGAGTGGTTTCTGGCATGGGAATATATGATATCTATCGTTTCATGATAGAGTCTCAAAGTACTGAAATCCCCCAGTCACTCAGACAGCAGATTGAAAAGGGTGATCCTGCGGCGGCTATTAGCAAGGGTGCTATGGATGGTGATCCTACCTGCCAGGAAACGATGCAGTTATTCCTGAGAAACCTGGCCAATGAAGCAGCCAACGTGGTCATGAAGCTAAATGCCTTTGGCGGTTTGTTTATCGGTGGCGGAATCCTTCCTAAAAATCTGCGCTTCTTACATCAGAAGGACTTTGTAGACTATTTTCTGGAAGCTGGAAGGATGGGTACCTTGCTCAAGGAGGTGACACTGCAAATTATCCTGAATGATCGAACTGCTTTACTGGGATCTGCATACTTCGGGGCTTATAGTGCAAGGCCATTCATTTCATAAAACAGGTTTAACTGTCTTCTACCTGGCTCTGTTTTCTTCCTTGTCGAAAGTAGAGAATAGATTCCTTGATAAGGGTCACTACCAGTGATAACAGTAATATGACCAGTGTAATACTAAAAATCAATCCGTAGTGTTCCTTGACCCACGGAATATTTCCAAAGAAGAATCCGAGGAGAACGTACAGTAGAATCCAGATTACGCCACCTAGAGAATTCCAGAAGGTAAATGAAGCAAATGGCATTTTGGCAATGCCCGTTACGAAAGGAATAAAGGATCTCATAAATGGAATGAATCTGCTCCACAGCACGGCCTGCCCCTTATATCTCTCGTAGTAATTGCGTGCCTTGTTGAGATATCGGTTTCGACGGGGAATCTCGTTCTTAAAGAATTTTTTACCAATGGCTCGACCAATAAAATAGTTTGATGTATTTCCGAGAATGGTGGCCAGAATTAGCAAGGGTAATAAGATCATCAATGACAGGTCCCCACTGGCTGCCAGCATTCCGGCTGAAAATAGGAGTGTGTCACCAGGAAAGAAGGTGACGACTACCAATCCGGTTTCAATAAAAATGATAGAAAACAAGATGACGTATATCCAATGCCCATACTGGTGTACCACCGAAAAAATTGCCTGGTCGGCGTTGAGCATAAACTGGATGATCTCTTCCATAAACTTCTTCTCTATATAATAGTACTTCAGCTCGGTATTTGTTCATATCCCTACGGGTTACCGGATCTTATAGCCTAACCATTTGAGTCGGGAAAGGTTTTAAACCTGTCCTGATTTCGATAAACTGAATTAATAACACATTCTGAGGGGTTTTATCCCTCATTTCATTATCTTATATTTAAGAAAAAACTTATGCTACAAGTCACCCTGTTTGCAACTCCTTCTGCGACAGAGCAGAACGTAAGGATGATGCTTTCCCAGGAAATCATCAAAGCTGACCTGGATTGTCAAATTGTCACCGTTCATGATACCAGTAAATTTATTGAAAAAGATATCGAGAAAGTGCCCACACTTTCTGTAGGTGATGATCAAGTCGTGTACGATGACGCTGCTGGAGTGAACGATTTTGTGAGGCGTTGTATGCAACAGATATTAAAGTATGCGAAACACGGCCGTTTGCGAAAGATCCTGGTACCCACTGATTTCTCCGATTCTTCAAGCCATGCCTTGCGCTTTGCCATTGAACTGGCACAGAGAACCAATGGATTGATCACCCTCGTACATATTTACTTTCCCATTACTACTGCCGTGGATGGAATAGTGTATGTCGATCCGGAAACAGAGAAGACCTTGCGGGATAAGTTGCATGCTTACCGTGAGGAGATGGAAGCGAAGTATACATCTTTACCAGGCCCGGTGCCATTGATGGAAGAAGAATTCCTGGTGGGGCAGGCATACAAAGAAATTGAAAAGCTGGTCGAACAGGGTAAGGCTGATATGATTGTGATGGGTAGTACCGGTACTAGTGACCCGGTGAAAAAGTGGCTGGGTTCAGTATCGGTATCGGTGGCTCGTAACGCCAACTGTCCGGTATTTATCATTCCTCCCGACGCAGTATACCGACCTTTTCAACACATTATGGTTGCTAGTGACGAGCCATCTCTGGATCCAGGTATGGTTAAGGCAATCAAGCACTTCACCGGAAGGCAGCAGTGTGAGTTGGATGTACTTCACATCAATGAGGGTAACACCAAACTGGTTGATGAGGGCTTGGAGATCGTCGATGAAGGTGATGACGATTCGGCTACAAGTATCATGCTGTACCGCAAGGATTTGATCGCCAGTCTGCATCAATATGGAGAGCGACAGGGAATAGACCTAATCGTCATGGAGAGAAAAAATCGAACCATTTGGCAGAAACTTTTTCACCATAGTGCTACACGAGAAATGACGATCAAAACCGAATTCCCACTACTAGTTCTTCATCAGGATGATGTCAAGCCTTTCAGGAGTTAATCATCAAAGGAGATCGTAGTTATTCACTTTACCAGCGGAATATTTGATTACCGGATGCAGGGCTTTTCCATGATGAAATCGACCGGCATTTGAGCGTGTATATCGGTGGTCGCCAACA
>JAUILF010000425.1 GCA_030433135.1 Bacteroidia bacterium
CCTGGCACTTTGATAGAAGGATAGCACATAACAGTAATAAAAAAGATTATAGCGCATAAAAGGAAATTCGACCTGCAGAAAGCGGGTTCCAATACCAAAATGACATGGACCGAGGGGCTTCCTGGTTTCCCAGTGAGCCAAAAGAAATTCCACAGCAGCATCGAGGTCACCGGATTTGATTATTGATGGAAAATATCGCAAGGCATCCAGAGCCTCAAGAGTTACCCCGGGATTGGATGCATCGGTTTGATCAGATCTTCCCATTTTGGTCCGATTACACCGCCATCCCCCATCAGAATGTCTCGTTTTTAACAGGTACTCTATGGTCTTGTTCAGTCTGCGATCCCTATAATATCCCAATCCGCAGAGTACCCGGAAAATGGTCATGGTGTGACAGGGGTAAATGGTCATGCCAGGTGCCATCCTGAATCTGCCATCTTCTCGCAGGTTAGCAAACAAAGTGCAGGATAACTCTTTTGCAATCTGTTCATCAGGGCTAATTCCCAGTTCCGGAAGTATGATAGCGACATCACGGGCAGAAAAAGGACTGCCCTTCCCGATTCGATTGTCGGGAGTTGTCCATAAATCACCACCCAAATGATGTTTCTTACCTAGTAAGAATTCAAAATCCATCCGATACCGCTCATCAACCTTCATTTTACTTCAATTACCATTGGCAATGCTATAATACGAGTGCAAGCGATGTAACATCTGCAATACCGACAAGCAGCTAAGTAACTCGATAACCTGGGAACCTGTCAGCTCCTTCATTGACATGCAGACAATAGACGGACTAATTTGACTGGGACTGGTGGATGCAGCCCGTGTAAGGAGGCAGAGAACCATTTCAGCTCTTTGCAGACCATGACTTTCCATCATTTCATGGGTTACATCATTAATCGCCTCCGTTTGCAGCAGATCCAAGCTTAGCAACCTGTCAACCCATGACAGGTCTTCACTTTGCAGGTCTCTTCCCGATAACTTATCACAAATATTCATCAAATAATTGCTGTTGATAGATTTTGCAAAAATATACCCAGCCAAAACCTTGGTCTTTCCAGGGATAGTTGAGCCCTTTTCTCTGAAATTATCAGCTATGACATTGGTGATGGTCACGACCACTCTCTTTCGACGGAATTTTTCAATAATAGGGAAGTGATAACCGGTCTTTTGACTGAGGAAGTTCATCGCTTCCCCAGCAGTTTTCGGAATACCTTTGAGCCATTTTTTTTCAATACGCATGGCAGCAGGACCAAGCCTTATGATCCTCAAGTATCTGACCAGGTTATCAACCGGAGCTTGAGTGTACCTGCTTTGGACAAGATCATCGTGAAAGTGCTGCCCTGCTTGCCAACCTGAAGGAGTCAACAATGCTGCTGTATCGTTCATAGCTTCTACTTCCAGGGGAGTACCCATGGCGTCCATAAACTTGTTTAAGAACCCCATTAAACCCACTGCATAGACTACAGTCTCTACCTCACCATCAGTTAAATAAGTCCTGAGTCTATCACAATCCGACTTTCGCAGAGAAACCGGAATCATAGATAATCCTTCAGCAACAGATTTTATTGCCTCTTGTTGATCATTTAATTGCCCATTGAACACTTCGGGATCAATACCTCGTCGCAAAGAAAAGGTACAGGTATGAGAGGAACAATACATGCATTGTGCTGCCCGGCTGGATGTGTACATGGCTAATCCAACAGCCTGTTTAAGCTTTCTCGAGCTAAAAAGAAGTTGAGGCAGGTTCAACATATTCGGTACGAGAAGACTATATGAGACGAGGCTTTGCGGCCAGATTTCGAGCAAGGGATAACAGGATGGTGCAAATCCCAACATCTCCCGCACCAATTTCAGAATAGGGCCATATTTCTTTTGCAGGAGAATCTCATCTACTCCTTCCGACGCCAGGGCAGTGGCAATGGTCATAGATCTTAATTTTACCTGGGATTGTGAAAGTCCATTCCTGACACGACCTAAATTAGTCAAACCTCAGGCACATTAAGATACATAACTGGGGAATAGCAGCCCGGCTCCCTCTCTATACTTCCATGCTTCAGTTGCTGAATGATCCTCGTTTGTCAAAGAATATTTCATAAATGAACGAATTATGAATCCTTCCCGCATTTCATCAATACCCGTTGCCAGGGGAAATTGGTAACTTATCGATCGATTATCACATTTGTAGTGAATTCCATGTACAAATCCGTTCTGCTGATCATCGTACTGCTAATATCAGTGCCTCAGATGTTGTCAGGAAAAGGCTCTACGAAAAGAATGACGACTTTGCCATCCTGCGACAGCCTGCCTATTCCCTGTAATCCGTCCGAAATTCCAACTTACACCAGCTATAAGGTGGGAAACAAAATCAATGTTGACGGAAATCTTCAGGAAAAAGCCTGGAATCATGCTGAGAGATCCCGGGCATTCGTGGACCTGATAACCGGAGAAAGCACCATGTACCGAACCCAAGCTGCGGTTTTATGGGACCAGGATTTCCTGTATGTAGCTTACTGGATAGAAGAACCTAATGTATGGGCTACCCTCACAGAGCGGGACGCACCTATTTACCGGGACAACGACGTGGAGCTATTTATTGCCGGAGAAAATGCATACTACGAATTCGAAATCAACGCCCTGGGCACCATCTATGAAGTCTTTTTTATTTGGAAATCAGTCTATGAGTCGGCTGGCTTTGTTGAACTTCCTGAATTTGACACGGAGGCTCCACTGGTGAAAGATTTTCACGGAGTGGGGTTTAAACCACATCCCCGGGGCCCACGCATTGGCTTTTGGAATTGGGATTTACCTCAACTCAAAACGGCAGTTCAGGTTCAGGGTACTCTGAATGACAGCACAGATATAGATCAGGGTTGGACCGTGGAAATCGCCATTCCCTGGGCTGGTCTAAAACCGATTGCTATCGGCAGCAAACAGACATTACCACCACTGCCTGGAAGCTGTCTGCGAATGGATTTTTCCAGGTTTAATCAATATCGTGAAGATGAATCTGACTCCGGTGGATGGGCATGGAGTTCACACGGTGTCTGGGATTCACATGTTCCTGAGTGTTTTACCCGAATTTGCTTCAGCGAGCAACCGGTTGGGGTCAAAGAATAGAATAATGCAATAACTCAAGTCAACTCTGGAGTGAAAGTGTAGCACCATGCTTCTCCCTGCAGAAAAACGGTTCCGTCACCTCTCCTAACCTCCATCGCCAATTGGGTAACCGGCTTGCTTTCATGTAAGCTCAACACCCTGGCTTCTGCAATGATGGTATCATCCAGGAAGACCGGAGCAGTAAACTTCCAGTCATGGCTCAAAAACACTGTTCCTGGTCCGGGCATATCCATAGCCACCAGCGCATGTAATAATCCTGTGGTCAAACCGCCCTGAACCACCAGTTTCCCGAATCTGGTTTTGCTAGCAAAATCTTCGTCAAAATGCAAGGGATTATAGTCTCCACTCAACTGTGCAAAGGTTTTTACATCCTGCTGGGTTACCGTTTTCTTACGACTTGCTTTTTGCCCCACTTTTAGTTGTTTCATCACTCAATAATTTTGTGCCTTAATGAGAGCGTACAAAAAACAAACTTCTACGACACCCGAAAGAAAGAATTCATTCGAGAAATTTCACAGCACCTATTCAATCAAATTCTTCATACCGTCGATCACCATTTTCCAGTTCTCTTTTGAATGATCTGCCCTTTCCTGATCATAATTGGTTTGAGTAATAGTAAGTCTCGTTCCCTGCTCCAATTCCTCAACTAAATATTTAATTATCAAATAATTGTCAGGATGATCTTCTTTTCCACTCCAGGAGCTCAGGTAACTGTAACTGATTTTAGTCATGGGATGATACTCCAATATGGTTCCCTTATCCTCGTAGGCTGTCCCTTCAAATGCACCTCTGAAATAGATAGGATTTCCTACCTTCCAATCTGTTTCGAGATCTGTTCCAAAAAAATATTGCTTAACCATTGATGGATCGGTAATAGCCTTCCATACCTTTTTCCGTGCTGCCTTAATGATGGTCGAATATTCAGTCTTAAATTTAGTTTGCATAGCTTATTGATGATTGATGAAGGATAATCGATCTCGTAGTTGCTCAATGTCTGAGAGGAATCAAAACTACATAAGAATCATTGGCCTTTTTGACTGCCAGACTCAATACAACCGGCTCATGATTCTCTACGAACACAAATGGGCGCTCCATACGATCCGGAATCAGTTCCCCCCCATTGGACAATACAATTCTTTTGTCCATGATGCGGTAATTTCTCGCCCTTCTCCATTTCAGTCCATTCTCAAGAAACCATCATACCGATAAAAGTATGTGCATGAAAAACAGCATAAAACATTTCAGTATTCATATCATACCACATGGAAACGTCTTCGGTATCCAAGTCATCAATTACAGCTGTGGGAAGGATTGAATATGGCCCAGTGGGAGACTTGGCAGTGGCCATTGCCTGGTTGCGGATAAACCTGACCTCGTTGGGCTTGTCCCCTTTGACAATCAAAAATAATTGTGATCCGGCCCCTGTGCGATAGCTGGATTGACTGTAATCGTCTCAATGGGACCATCCGGTTCAATCAGTGGTTCATCCATCCTACGCCAGGGCCCGGACAAAGATTCTGATACAGCAACTCCGGTGCGTTGATTATTTCTGAGTAAACCCCAATTTTTGTGATCATGACCTGAAACTCCGGTCTCGACAATCTGATCATCAGTGAGATTTACAGGTTTTGAATTAGTGCTTATGTAATAAAGATAA
>JAUILF010000426.1 GCA_030433135.1 Bacteroidia bacterium
TCCATATACACGTCCGGCTGAGATCAATGATGGTTTAGATGTGGATTCTCTGAAATCTGTTGGTCTTAATGGAGATATGCTGCGCAAGGCAGTGGGTAGAATTGACAATGGAAAATATGGTGAAATACATTCCCTGTTAATCTACAAAAACGATAAACTGGTATTTGAAGAATACTGGCAAGGGCATACTTATCAGTGGGATGCTCCCGGACATTATGGAAACTACGTGACCTGGGACAGGGATATGCAACATTGCATACATTCAGATTCCAAAAGCTTCACCTCCCTTTGCGTTGGTATAGCGATAGACAAAGGCTTTATTGAGAGTGTCAACCAATCTATATTCGATTATCTGCCAGAATTCAATCATTATAAGAAGGACGGCAAAGAGCAAATAACCATTGAGCACCTCTTAACCATGACATCGGGTCTGGAGTGGGAAGAATGGAGAATCTCCCTTGCGAGTACCGATAACGATCAGATAGCCATATGGTTTTACCAAGATGGTCCAATCAATTATGTACTGCGCAAGCCTTTGGTTACAGCCCCAGGATCACGATTTAATTATTCCGGTGGCGACACTCAGCTTTTGGCAGAGATATTGAAAAATGCCACTGGTATGAATCTGAACGAATTTTCCTCCAGGTATTTATTCGAACCTATGAATATTACTTCTTATGAGTGGTGGTTGGTCTTTCCTTCAGGACAAATTCAGGCAGCGGGGGGTCTTAAATTGACTCCAAGAGCAATGATCAAGATTGGTGCCATGATGCTAAATGAAGGACTTTGGAACGGAAACAGAATCATTTCTGCCGAGTGGGTGAAGAAGTGTATCTCTCCTTATCCAGGAAATAACAACATTAAGATACCAGGGGAAGACCTGGGTAAAGTGGGATATGCTTATACCTGGTGGACAAAGAATTTCAATTTCGATCGAAAATCCATGTCTTGGTATTCGGCCATAGGTTGGGGAGGGCAGAAAATCAGCATTTTTCCCGACCTGGATATGGTCGTTACTTTTACCGGAGCCAATTACAACTCGAAAGTGCATCAATTCGAAATTACCGAGCGCTTTATACTTCCGGCAATACTGTAGAATAACATTATGAGAATAATGTTAAGTATCATATTATGTTGGTCTGCGGTGACGGTTTTATGTCAGGAAGCACCTATTCAACCACTACCTGCGAAATCCAAAAAGTTAATCCTTGGTGTTCAGGCTGGTTTAGGCTGGGGTTTTGCAGATGAGAGATATCTCTTTAACACTTCCGCCATACCTACTGTAGACTACCGGCTTAAGAACAATTTCTTCATTCAATTCGCGCCCCAATACTCCTGGCAATGGAAATGGAACGAACATTACCTGACTTTACCTATTCACCTGAGAAAGAAGTTTGGTTCCAGTTTCAGTCTATTTGCAGGTCCAGCTCTCACTTTTGATATCGGGTATTTTAAAGATTTTGGCATCTCTGGTGGTGCTTACTACCATTTCAGCCGGAATGATGCTTTGTCTATTTCAACATATACATTTACCTTGTATGATTATGATATAGACTATCTGTATGTACCGGTCACTATTTCATATCGTGTTAGTTTTTAGTTCCTGAATACCTACCATCACGAAACCTCAATTGTGTAAAATGGGAGGTAGTGAAATGGCACATATAGTAATGGAAAAGCTAGGCCACTATGAGCAAAGTATATAAGTTCTGTCAAAGTTGTGGTTTTCCACTGAAAAAAGACAAAAAGGGTGGAGGAACGGAGAAGGATGGGTCCATAAGCAAGAAATACTGTTCTATGTGCTTTGCAGATGGAAAATTCCTCACTCCTCCTGAAGTCGATACGGCCCGGAAGATGCAAAAGTTCTGTATTCAGGAAATAAAGAAAGATGGTATTGACGGCATTTTTGCCTGGCTGGCTAGCCGGTCAATTCCAAAGCTCGAACGGTGGAGATCATAACTCCAGCGAAATTGAATGATCCGGGATATCATCTTAAAGATTTTACCAAATGATAGCAGGGTTAGTATTATCCAGAGCTTGCTTCAGTACTTTGAACACCGAGCCTTTCCTTCTCAAGTCTTGACTACTTAATGGGATAAATTCATCATTTAGCTTTACCTTAAGGAATTAGAAATGATATGGTATTCTACACCTTAATGTTATTGCACTACTACTGATTTTCCTTTCTCTGTTATTTGCAGCATTCCTTATAACAGTGAAGTCTTCCCGCACACTCAGCAACTATCTTCTTGCCTCATATTTGCTTCTGAGTTGCCTTGATTTTGGATTCCATTTCAATTCTATGCTCATTTTTCCCCGCTTTCCTGGTCTTGGTATGTTTTTGTCTTCAACGGTCACTTTACTAATGCCTCTACTCTACCTTTTCATTCTCTCAGTAGTATACAATGATTTCCGTCTGAAGACGGTACATCTCCTTCATGCACTGGTTTTTCTTCTCTACAATATCATATTAGTGCCAAACTATTATTTGCTGGATAATGAAGCAAAACTCATCTTTGTCAACAGTGCAGAATTCCATTCCAGCCTTGAGTCCAAGCTCAACTACCTCCTTCTGCACTTGCAGGAAATTACTTACCTGGTATTATCCTTCTATATCATATTGAGGTATAGAAAACTACTCCTCGAAAACTATGCTTCTGCTAGTATGATGAACTTCCGCTGGCTCCTCACATTTATCACCCTTGTCACCATCTATACTTTACTGGCATTGGCGAAGAACCTGTTTCTACTGATTGGGGTTCAAAATGTCTATGCATACCTCCTGGTCTTCACAGCATTGGCTATGTTGATCTGTTTGAGTTGGATTGTTATCCGAGCCCTGCAAAGCCCTGAGTTTTTCAGAGGGATTGATTCCAGGCTGCAATTGGTTCGGAGCCTTGTAGATGCTGAATCGGATTCCAATGAGCACAGCCCTAAAACTATTTCCAGAATAGCGAGGTTGAAGGAGTATATGATTGGTCAAAAACCTTACCTGGATGCTGGCCTCACCCTACATCAATTAGCCCGGCAGTTGAATATGGAAGACCGCGATTTGTCGGTCTTGATCAATCGAGTCCTAAAGAAACATTTCTTCGACTTTGTCAATAGCTATCGCATTGAGCACGCGATGAAACTATTGCGGGATCCTGACAATAAAGAGTTGACTATCTTAGAAGTACTGTATGATGTAGGATTCAATTCAAAATCTTCCTTTAACACTGCCTTCAAAAAACATACCTCACAAACTCCATCAGACTATCGAAAATCCACTGTATATCAGTGAGTTAGCTAAAAGTCATACCTTCATCCCCATAAAGTCGAACTGAAGCAAATTGGTTCGACTTTTTTTAGTCGGTCGATAACGACTTCAGCATCCCATAATTTAGTCTCCGTAACCAGATTTCAAAAAGACCTATTTGATTCTCCAGTAAGTCCAGCTAGGTAAGCAACTGGAAAATCATTCAACTACGTGGAGATGCTGATACTTAATATACCATTCATAAAACTTGCTATCATGAAACACTCTATTCTACTGCTACTTTTCACGCTACTCTTTCTTCCTGGAATAGCTCAAAGGCAAAATGCGCATCATACCTTGCAGTTGCATTGGGGAATCGGGAATATCACCAGACAAGATTTTACTGTTTCTCCATTTGTGCACCAGGAATGGTCACCCATCAATTTTCAATTAAGCTACAATAGATCCAAAAATTTAGAACAGCGACTGGAGGTAAGAATGAGTATTTACAACCCAAGTGTTGTCGAACCTTACCCTTTCAACTCCTTCTATAACGGATTGGAACCAGGCTTGGAGCACCACTTTGCCTCACTTGAGCTGAACTACGCCCTTGGCAAGAACATTCATCAGGGTAACAAGTGGAATTTGATCATTGGTGGAAAATCAAGAAACCAGGTATCTCCTTCAGATTATAACTTTGGACCTTCAGCTACTCCATCTCCTCTCTTTCTTTCATTTGGCCTGGATGTCTGGCTAAATGTCCAGTACGAATTGAGTGACCAGCACACTTTCCAGTCCAATTTGTCACTACCTGTCTTTTCATACATCTATCGGGCTCCCTACCTGGGACAGGATGATCAGTTTTTCATGAGCCTGACTTCTCACAACGGTTTCACAGAATTCTCAGAATTCGTAAAGGATGGACATCTGCGATCGTGGAATTCCTCACAAAGAGTCGACTTTGACATACGCTATGCCTATGTGCTTACAAATAGATGGAATATAGGGATGACCTATCTGTTAGCCATGAATTTTAATCAATTACCCACCAAATACTCCCAGGTTGAAAGTGTGATTTTCATCAGTGGAGAATATAAATTCTAAACAAAATGAAAAATATTAATATCACTGTTATCTCCATTGCCTTTATAACCTTGATCAGCTGTCAAAAGGTATTCTTTGAAGATGAACCAGCTAACAATCCAGAAGCCTTGTTTGAAAACTTGTGGATGACCTTTAACACGGACTATGCATCATTCGAAGAGAGAAATGTTGATTGGGATGAACAGTATCAGATCTTTCGTCCCCAGGTCAATTCCCACACCACGGAAGAAGAATTAAAGGATGTAATCAAATCCATGCTTCGTGTATTGGATGACGGACATGTTTCCTTTACAACTCCTGGGTCCGATGTGTTCTACTCCAACCTCATAGTAGACCAACTCATCGATGATGAATTATTTGACCTGCAGCTCATTAAGGCTAACTATCTCCGGAATACTTTTGAGCAAAGCGGATACGACTACAACACC
>JAUILF010000427.1 GCA_030433135.1 Bacteroidia bacterium
ACGACACGCAATTAAATCACTGTGAAACGACCCGATCATTCCTCTGATTTAAGTTTGTCAAAAAATACTGCCAGGTTCATTATTACTGAATGAAAAGGCAGGGGTAAAGCAATGGCTTTGCCAACTAAGTATTGACATAGAAAGACATATTAATATACACTCTAACCTGAAGATTAACGGGTTTCATTTCAAAGCAAGAGGTTGTGTTTCTGCGGAAGGCAACCTCTCTTTTTCTCTTTCTCTTTCAGCATTGAGTTTTAGGGTTCGAAAATACTTTGATTAGTAATTCTAACCATGAAGATTAACGGGTTTCATTTCAAAGCAAGAGGTTGTGTTTCTGCGGAAAGCAACCTCTCTTTTTTCTTTTTGATGATTCCCCGGCAGGATGTTTACAAGATGATATTCTTGCCATAAAGATTAACGGGTTTCATTTCAAAGCAAGAGGTTGTGTTTCTACGGAAAGCAACCTCTCTTTTTTTGGCTCTTGGCCATAAATAGTGGGCCTGGCACCTTAGTCTATTAAAAACCGATTTTTTGACTTCTTCATATCGTCCTCTCTGGTATTTTGACTTGTCAGTTTTTGCTTTTGATTACTACTGCTGGTTTCCTACTGCGGTCCACTGCCGTGGGGGCCTTCTTTTCCATTGATGAAAAGAAGCTAAAATCTAGTCAACTCCTTAAGGCGGCGGGGAGGCACCGACTTATCTGGGTTAGTTGGCTTTCGGAGTGCTTGGGACAGCCTGGGTGGATCGCTTGTATAACCGCTGGATCCATTTGGATTGTATTTGTCAATATGTTCTGTACCTTGCAAATCAACATCTTGAATTCCAATATCTTATATCGATTCTCCAAATGGATAAGGCTACATTTTCTTTAAAAATTAATTACCTGCTCAATCAAAGATTTAACTTCTTTTCATCTGCGCACTAGTTACAAGCGATCTTTATGGCCACTAGGAGTTGACGTCCTTCTATGCACTACTTTGTACCAATAGATCTTTTTAGTCCAATGTATGATACTCATACTCTATTTCATTCTAAAGGTTTTCTCTGATGTCCTTGTTGAACAGCTATCAAAAAAACCATTCTTAGCAATGTAATAATGAGATCTTACCAGCACCGCATTTTTTTAAATTTTAAAAACAGGAATTGTGCTTACCCACTAAATACGGCATAGAACCCTTTTTTTACCCTCATAGAAGAAAGTACCGGTTTCAGAACTGCAGTTTCGGGACTCCCGGGGATTGAGTATCTTTCACCTGCTATGTCCAACTTCAGATACATCATACTATTATTTTCCCTTTGGCTGTTGTGGCCGGGATGTCAATCCGGACTCAGTAAACTTTCAACAACCGAATTACCCCTTTCATTTGAGAATGTAGTAATTGATAATGATGATATGGATAGTCCATATCGACCTTGTGAGCCTTCCATTTTTGTAAACCCTGCCAATCCCAAAGAGATGGTAGCTGGCATTGTGCTCGATAAAATAGGGTACTCAGAGGATGGAGGTACGACCTGGAAGTTACAATTACTGGAATCGTCTTACGGCGTTTATGGTGATCCGGTGATTACGGCAGATTACGATGGAAACTTTTATTATGCTCATTTGGCTGATCCTGAAGGGCGAGGCAGAGCTGGTGATTCCTGGCTGGACCGGATTGTAGTGCAGAAATCCACCGATGGAGGCAAAACATGGAACAATGGCTCCTATGCTGGTCACCGGCCACCTGCTGATCAGGATAAGCAATGGCTTGCCGTTGATCCTGATAACAACCACCTGTACATGACCTGGACCGAATTTGATGATTACGGTAGCAATGATCCTTCAGATCACAGCAGGATCCTCTTTGCCAGATCTCTGGATCAGGGTGAGAGCTGGTCTGAGGCCATTCCCATTAGTGAACAGGAAGGTAATTGTCTGGACGGTGATCAAACCACTGAGGGAGCGGTTCCTGCGGTAGGTCCGGATGGCGAGATCTATGTCGCGTGGTCCTATGATGAAAAGATCTTTTTCGATCGGTCTGAAGACGGTGGAGAATCCTGGCTGGACCGGGATGTTACTATTTGTGATCAACCCGGAGGATGGGATATAGATATTCCGGGGTTGGGTAGAGCCAATGGTATGCCCATAACAGCTACTGATCTGAGTAACAGCAAATTCAAGGGCAGGATCTATGTCAATTTCTGTGACCAGCGAAATGGTAGCGATGATACAGATGTATGGCTTGTTTATTCAGATGACAAGGGAAATACATGGTCGGATCCGGTGAGGGTGAATGATGACCCCATTGGTAAACACCAGTTTTTCACATGGATGTCGGTTGACCCCATGACAGGGGCCATTTACATAGTTTTTTATGACCGGAGAGATCACTCGGACGAAACGACGGACGTGTATGTGGCCTGGTCCTTTGATGGGGGTCAAACTTTTGTAAACCGCAAAGTCAGTGATACGCCATTTATCCCCAATACCCGGGTTTTCTTTGGTGACTACAATAATATCAGTGCCTACGACGGTGTGGTAAGGCCAATCTGGACCCGGATGGATGGTGACCGCACCAGTATTCTGACGGCCCTGATTAACTTTTGAGATTGGCGGAAATGAGGTTGGTAAAGAGCATACTTTGGATAAATCTGGTGATTCTCGGACTAATATTACTTGCTTTTAACTGGTTACCTTATTTGCTGGTCGTGGTACCCGGATTTCTTTATCTCCTGGGCCTGGTCGTGATCATCTCGGCTCCTTTTCTGGGTTTAATCTGGGGACATAGATACAGGAATGACCTGAAGAGAATGCCTTACCGTATCCTGTGGTTTGCATCGGGGCTAAATGTGATTCTCCTGATTGGCATATTTGTGATGTACTACTTATAAAGAATGATTACCCGACCGCACATAGAAAAAGCTGCACAGAGGATCGCGGACTATCTGATTCAGACTCCTTGCGTGGCTGATCTGCAACTTTCAGAGGAGATTGGAGTTACTGTGTTTTCAAAAATGGAGATGTATCAGGTTAGTGGATCCTTCAAGTCCAGGGGAGCCTTTAATAAGTTGCTTTCCCTGGAAGAACACCAGCGAAGAGAAGGCTTCTTCGTGGCGGCATCCACCGGTAATCACGCAGCAGCGTTTTGCACGGCTCTCAGACAGCTGGGTCTCAAGGGGAAGGTCTTTCTACCTGAATCAATATCACCATCAAAACTTGATTATATCAAATCATTTGGTGTGCCATATGAAATGGTGGGACGTACCAGTCTGCATGCTGAACTGCATTGCCGAAAAGTAGCGAATGAAAATGGCTATGAAATGGTGCACCCCTATAATGATCCGGAAATCGTTGCCGGACAGGGTACGGTGGGAAGGGAGATTTTGGCACAGGTGGAAAACCCTGACCTGATTGTAGTGCCTGTAGGTGGTGGTGGTTTGATCAGTGGAATTGTATCCTGGGTTAAAAGCAATGGACTGGAAACGCATATCGTCGGATGTCAACCGGAACAGAGTCCGGAAATGGTAGCATCCATCAGGGCCGGTCAAATAATAGAAGAAGATATTAGCAATCCTACACTTTCTGATGGTACCGCCGGTGGTATGGAACCGGGTTCTATCACCTTTCCCATAAGCAGGGATGGTGTGGATGAGTGGTCATTGATTACCGAAAACGAAATCGCCTTCGAGATCAGGGAGATGATACTGAAGCAACAGATCATTATCGAAGGTGCAGCCGCACTACCACTCGCTTATATCCGGAAAAATGCAAAGAAATGGCAGGGGAAAAAAGCTGTTCTCGTTCTAACTGGTAAAAGAATCAGCCCGGAGAAATTGAAGGGTCTGATTTGCTGACCAGGCGAATCAGAGACTTCGAGGTCGTTCACTGCCGATAAAGTTTAGTTCTCTAATTTTTATCCTGAGAATGGTGAAGGATCAGGTCAAGGAATATTTGAAAAGGACCGGGAATAACTGACTTTCTCTTTTTGAGGAATAACCTTCTTCAAGGTTAACGTAGAATAATGAAAGGCAGATATTTTTTTACCCGGCCCGGTTAGATTGTGCTGATTATTCCAGCTACTTTTCGCGTTCATCAGTAAGCCCAATTACATTGCTTTCTATGGTTATTTTGCAATACCTGAATCATTCCTGTGAACCCGGTATTCGTCTGAATCGTCCATCTAGGTTCCTGGTCATATGATGTTGGTAAACGTATCTTCAGAAACCAGCTGAAATTTGTAGATCTTAGTAGTGTTTTATCTATGTTGGCCAAACCTATCATGTACTCTTATTGTCGAGTAATTTATTTCTAACAATTTCTTATGACTTTCAAACATGATGAATTGAATGGGGCTGGAAAAGTAAATTTTGAATACTTACTATTTGGTCACCAGAGCCAATGATGTAATTTGATTCATGATCATTCAGTTTTTGCCTTATTTTGGTCTCTTATCAAAGAAAAAGCAATGACTCGATATTTTTTGGCAGTTTCGCTATTCACATTATTCCTTTTTAGGGGACAGGCATCAAATATTTCTGGTGATCTTACTGGGTTTTCTCCACCTCCCCCTCCAGTCAAGGACAGCCTCTTCCACGGCATGAAGTGGCGCAACATCGGACCCTTCCGGGGTGGAAGAGCCACTACGGTTTGTGGAGTTATTCAGGATCCGTTTACCTTTTACTTTGGGGCTACCGGAGGAGGTGTTTGGAAGACCAGTGACGGAGGGGCAAGCTGGAAGAACATCAGTGATGGTTTTTTCAAGACGGGATCGGTAGG
>JAUILF010000428.1 GCA_030433135.1 Bacteroidia bacterium
GAGTCATAAATAGGAAAAGCGGTTTCAATGCGGTAACTAAGATTTCGGGTCATCCAATCTGCTGAAGAGAGGTACATTTTTTCCTCACCCCGGTGATGGAAAACAAAAATTCGGGCATGTTCCAGATAACGATCCACAATACTGATAGCAGAAATGTTTTCACTGATACCCTCCAGGCCAGGAACCAGGCAACAAATGCTCCTCGGTATAAGTTTAATCCTCACACCTTTCTGACTGGCCTCATAAAGCAAATCGATCATATCATGATCCTGAAGGTTATTGAGCTTGAGGATGATCTCAGCCTGTTCCCCCGCTTCGGCTGCTTCAATTTCATATTGTATCAATTTTGCTAACTCGCTTTTCAGGTTGAACTGACCAACCAGTAGATGCTTGAATTCAGACTGAGGGATCTTTCTGGTTTCCAGAATAGAAAACACCCTTGCCAATTCATTACAAAGGTTATCATCGGCCGTGAACAATCCCAGATCACTGTATATTTTGGCAGTGACCTCATGGAAGTTGCCTGTGCTTAGAAAAGCGTAGAGCTTGGGTTTTCCATCTTCAATTCGTCTAATCAAGGCGGCTTTTGAATGTACCTTGAGTCCGGGGAAACTGTAGTGCACTTTAACACCGGCGTTTTCAAGTTTCTCACCCCACGAAAGATTCTCCTCCTCGTCAAACCGGGCTTTTACCTCCACGAAGGCAGACACCCTTTTCCCTTTTTCCACCGCCTCCATGAGGGCATTCATGATCCTCGACTTACGGCCTACCCGGTATTGAATGATCTTGATATGTGTAACATCGGGGTCCCTGGCAGCGGACTCAAATAATCTGACGACAGCATCATACCGTTGATAAGGCACATGCAGCATTTGATCTTGCTCCGCAATAGTGGCAAAGATATCTGCAGAGTGCTCAAGAGGTACATGAGGCAGTGGCTCCAGTGTCCTCAGTTTCAGGTGGTTCATCCCGAAATCCGGAAACTTGAAGAAGTCAAAATTATTGTGATAACGGCCCTCAGGTAACAAATCATAATTCTCCAGTTCCAGAACTGATTGAAGGTATTTCAATAGCCCCTTGGGCATCTCACGATCGTAGACCAGACGCGAAGCCGGCCCAACATCACGCCGAAGGAGACTGCGCTTAATCTTTTGCACGAGATCCCCACTAAATTCATCATCAATGTAGAGTTCAGCATCCCGGGTCAGCTTAATTGAATAGGTGTCAAGCACATCAAATCCGGGGAACAACCAGGAAATACTGTAACGAACGATGTCATCAATCATAATCACATCATGACGATCCTCCTCAGAGGGTAACTCCAGGAATCGGGGTAAATGCTCCGAAGGAACTTTTACAATTGCATATTGAAGGGGAGCCCTGTTCTTTCCCTTACTCCTCATCATCACGGCCAGGTAAAGCGACGCATTGGTCAGAAAAGGACGAATCTTGTTCTTTACCAACAAAACCGGCTGTACGAAGGGAAGCATGTTTTGTTTAAAGTATTCTTCTACGTATCTCTTTTGTTCGTCGTTAAGTTGCAACCTCCTTTTGAGATAAATATTGTTGCGGTTTAACTCAGGCTCAATCTGGTTTTCAAAAATCTCATTGAATTCCTCTTGTTGTTCGTTGACAATTTTCAAGATGGATTTTAAGACTACCCGGGGATGAATTTCCAGTTCCTTTTTTGCTTTTTTACTGATCCGCAAGAGGTTGCGCTGCTGAGCCACCCTCACTGCAAAGAATTCCCCCAGGTTAGATGAATAAATGGCCATAAACTTAATTCGCTCAAATAGGGGTACAGTAGGATCTTTTGCCTCTTGTAGTACACGATAATTAAAGGAAAGCCAACTGATATCACGTTCGATGTAAGGGTATTTCTTATCCATATATGCATGTACTTGCCAAAAGATGACGGGAATCACCTTCCAATCCGGATTATTCACTGGGGTTTCGCAATAGAAAGACCTAATGCCTAGCCCGGATCAAAAAAAACCTGATGCTTGTAAAACTAAGGATTATTAGGCAATCGAACCCCCTTAGCACCAGCACTGACTCACAAATTATCGATAAAATAATATCAATCATCCAACCATAAGTGGGTAAAAAGCCATGGCCATATCCTACCCGGGGAAGAAATTAGTAATATAGCCCCCCTGATCGACCATCAGGCACTTACATATCCAGGAAATCTACGTCAGCCGTATAGGGGTAATCCATCAAATAAGAAACAGCTCGATCAATGGGTAACTCCTTGAAAATAATAGCATACAACATCTCCACGATGGGAACATCGAGCTTGTAATGAGCGGATAGGTGATACATCAACTGAACGGTGCGAACTCCTTCTGCTAACTCCTGAAAGTTGGATTCGAGATCATTGACAGAGTTTCCTTGAGCCAGGGCCAATCCATAACGAAAATTACGGCTGTCGTGACTGGTGGCTGTAGCAATCAAATCACCGATACCTGCCGTACCAAAGAATGTTTTGGCATTAGCACCCAGGGCTTGTCCTATCACCAGCATCTCACGCAGCCCCCTGGTGAGAAACATTGCTTCGATATTTTTACCCATCTCCAGCCCGTTTATAAGTCCTGTACCAATGGCTATCATATTTTTTAACGAACCGGCAAATTCAGTCCCCAGGATGTCATGGGAACCGTAAATCTTAAACCTGGGCGAGCTCAAAAGAGCAGCACCAATGCTAATCACCTCGTCAAAATCACTGGCCACCACAGATGCCGTCGGCAAACCCTTTCTGATCTCAGCCGAAAGATTAGGTCCGGATAAAGCTCCGATTCTCACAACCTGAGTCTCTTCCTGAATAACCTGACTCATGGTTTTAATATCTGACCTGCTTACCTTGGGGTTATTGATACTGAGATCTTTATGTACACGATCAAACCCTTTCGTACCGTGAATCAACACATGATATGGACGGAGAAAAGGGGCAAAAGTCTGAATGCCATTTCGAAAAGCAGCTGAAGGCAGTACCGGTAGTAGCACTCTGCAAGCGGCACTCATGTGCTCCGGATCTCGTGTACCGACAATATTTTCGGAGAGAGCTAATCCCAGGTGGCTGTGATGCAGATTAATGGCAGACTCGATTTCCTTCTGTCGTGTGTACAGATATACCCGTTCAATATTCTCGGCCAAAATTGACGCCAGCGTGGTGCCAAAGCTCCCCGCTCCAATCACTCCGACAGTGTCTGGTTTGTGTTGCATGCGAACAGCAAGATAACAAGTTTAAAAGCCTGACCCTGAACTTTATTTTTTCTTGTTTCGCTGTTCAGCAATCCGCTGTTGTTCCTGAAGGGCTTTTTCCAGCCGTTGTTGAAAGCCACCTTTTTTCTTGGGTTTCTTCTTATTGGCATCCAACTCAGCCAGGATCTTGTCGTTGTCGATGATGTAATTTTTAGTCACCAGCGTCTGAGTGATGTTGATCAGGTTACTGAACAACAAATAGCAGGTTAAGCCAGACGCATAACTATTGAAGAAGAAGATGAACATCAGTGGCATTGCGTACTGCATATACTTCATCATGGGATTGATGCTGTTCATATCCATGATCTTACTATTGTAGTAAGTGTAAATCACCATACTAAATGCCCACAGGAAGGTAAAGAGACTGAGATGACCTCCCAGGAAAGGAATCTCAAATGGCAACTGAACAAAAACATCGTAGCTGGACAAGTCATTAGCCCAAAGGAAAGATGCCTGTCGAAACTCAATCGATGCCGGGAAAAACCGGTAAAGCGCAAACCAGATGGGCATTTGTAATATCATAGGAAAACAACCTCCCGCAGGATTAACTCCGTACTCGCGATACACCTTCATGGTCTCCATTTGCGCCTTTTGCTGATCGTCCTTGTACTTTTCACGCATCTTCTCCATCTGCGGTTTCAAGGCACTCATTTTACTCTGTGAGTAGAGCATCTTATAGGTCAGAGGATATACCAGTGACTTCACAATCAGGGTCAGAAACAAGATGACAATTCCTTTGTTACTGAGGAATCCAGACAAAAAACTGAAAATAGGACGAATGACCCAGCGATTGATAGTTCCAAAGATACTCCAGCCAAAAGGCACAATATCTTCCATGTCGTATCCGCGGTCTCTCAATAGTTCAAATTCATTAGGACCAATGTACCATGACATATCGTAGACCTGGCTCGACGAATTATTATACGCAAGATCAATCTGAGAAGTCAGCAATTTCAGGTCATCAGCTTCCTCATCCAGTGTGCGTGCCGTTACAATAGCAGACTGAAACTGATCACCTGCAATCAGGGTAGAGTTAAAAAACTGGTTGGAGTGTGAAATCCACTTGACCGGATTTTCATCCAGCACTTCTTCATCATCACGACTCATACTGCAATAACTGGGGTCCTCATCGATTTCCTTAAAGTACACCGTGGAGTATATCCGTTCGTACTGGGTATTTTTCTCAATCTTATCCAGATAGTTGACGGTCGGACTATAGAGATTGAAGCTGATTCGATGCCCTTCGCCAGTGATCAACTTGACCATGTCACGGAGAGTATGCATACTCTCCTTGGAGATCGTGTAGAGGAACGTGACGCGCGGGTCCCCCTTGTAGCGCTTCAGCGCACGGCCGAGCGTATCGGCGCCGCGCAAGGTCGCTGACATCTCGGGCGCACCCCAGACCGACACGTGGACGGCGTAGGGAATGTCCTTCGGGATCTGCCGCGTCCCGTTGGTGACGATCAACCCGTAGGGGATCCGCTCCGCGGCCG
>JAUILF010000034.1 GCA_030433135.1 Bacteroidia bacterium
GAGCAATCCATGATGATATCCTGAATCTCGAGGATCGGTAAGGTTCCGTCACTGGCGATGTCCACTGAAAGTGTGTCACGACAGCCACCTTGTGCTATTTCCAGGTGGTACATTCCGGGAAGGTCTACTTCTACCCTTTCAATCCCGGGATCAGTAAGTATACTTCCATCCTCTGTATACCATTGATATCTAACGGGTTCCATGAATTCATTGCTCCACTCAAGAGCTAGCGGTTTATTTGCACAGCCGATCGTGTTTCCTCCAGGTAGGGCTATGGGCCGGCTGGCATCGAAAGTACTTACCCTTAGTTCTACGGTACTGTCACAGCCCGTCGTGGAAGTAAAAGTCTCAAAATAGATACCGGGTTCAGTAATCAGCCTTCCTCCGAATTCCACCGGTGACTCATCACAGGCAATCATGTTCACCTGGTGTGTACTTGTCGGATCCGATAGAATCTGAAAAAGCCTTGATCCCTGAGAGAGTGTGGCACAATACTGCAGATTATTACCACTAAGTGCATTGCGTAACTGATTGAATGCCCGGCCTTCAAAATCCAAAATATCGTCAAGATCCCGGTTATCCACCAAAATACCGTGGATCACGTAGTTGCCCCGCGGCTGCCCCGAAAGATCAGGTGTCTCAGCAATTTGTACTATGTCACCACGTGATACTACGACATAGTAGTAGGAATATAAGCTGGGATCAGCTTCCATCCCCTCGAAAACCGGAAACATACGAATGTTGGACAGAGATGGATCACCCCCACAAACCATAGTGGTGTCCCGGTCCAGGCGGCCAGCATTTCTCTTGCAATCTGAGCATTCATAGCCCTGCCTGTTACAAAACTCAACTACAAAGGATTCTATCACCCCGGACCCCTGTCGGGTATTATCAATGACACTGATAGTCCACAAACCGTTGGCAGGACCAGAATTTATATCCTCCAGGCAGGTCACTGCATGGTATGTACCGGTGTAAGTTTCATTTTCTCCCCAATCCTGGTCGCTATCCCACTGGGGTTTGATAAATCTGTCCACATCGGGTTCAGCCATTTGTGTACATGGTACGAAATCAATGTCCCAGGTAGTACCGCTGGTAGGCCTTGATCCCACGGGAGCGATCAATTGATATGATGAACCATCGGGTGATTTCAGCAATAGATTCACATCACCCACCGACTGATGTCGAAATCGAATGGATACCCGGCAGATCCCCTGATTGGAACTACTCAGGTCATTGTTGATCAGACCTTCCACTCTAAAATGTGCATTCCTGGTACCCTGTTGCGGAATAACTACCGGGTTGGACAAACTACATTGACCCCATACTTTGGGCAAGCTGCCACAAAACACTAAACAGATTACGACCAGAGCCAGGTAGTTTCGCTTCATTAACCTTTTAAGATTCGGTTCCCAAAATAATGATCCCCCCAGAAGGCAGATTGTTGTTAAATTAGGATTAACATTTCAATGGCACCGGTCAATTTGTGGTATCTTTAGTAGACTTGTACAAATTTAACCATTTCTATACGATGAAAAAGTGGTACTCTTTTGCACTACTGTTAATCTGTATGCTGATTTTCGTGGATCAGGCCTTTTCGCAGTCCCGAAACAGGAGCAGAAGAGACGAACCCACTTTTAAGGAAAAGCTCTGGTACGGGGGTAGTTTTGGCCTCGGGTTTCAGTCTTTCGATCAACAAAGTTCCTTCCTATTAGCCCTTTTTCCTATGGCAGGATACAAGTTTACCGAAGAGCTTTCAATCGGACCCAGGTTGGGTCTGACCTACCAATATATTAAGACCAGAGCTTTTAACGGTGAGATCTATCAATTTCATCCGGTAGAGCTCTCTGGTGCTCTTTTTGGCAGAGTTAAAGTTTTCAACCAGTTCTTTGGCCACCTGGAGTATGAACTTACCAGTGAAAAAGACGTGGTATATTTTAGTGGCATACCCGAAATCATCAAATCATCCGACAACAATTTCTATGTTGGCGGAGGCTTTAGCTCCGGTGGACCCTTTGCTACGGAATTGTACTTATTGTACAACGTTCTGCAGGATGCCAATACCCTGGATGTGCCCTTCACCATCCGTTTTGGATTTACCTGGAATTATTGAACCCGGACTATGCAATAGAACTTTCTATTACCTGTCTGCCGTAGCGGCAGCACTGGCTGGCGAGCCAAATAGACTGAACATCAGGACTTTTGATTCTCACGCTCATACAAAATGTACGGATGCTGACACAAATGATACGGCATCTGATCAATTTAACTTTACCTACTCCACTCTTGAGCAGTTGGGCTAAAGCCCGGTACTCCCCCTATCCAGAGGATGGGTTGAAGCCCATCCCAATTGAGTAAGAACCTATTGGTTTGAAATATGCTCATGCGCCAAAAAGCACTTGAAGCGGGATTATGCATTTGACTTTCTGTTTCTGTCCGCCATGGCTGGCCAGGCCGGGCTGCAAATAAGGGCTCATCAGGACTTTTTGAGTCTCACTCTCATACAAAATGTACGGATGCTGACACAAATGATACGGCATCTGATCAATTTAACCGGGAATATGCATTAGAATATCTATTGCGAACCAAATATGCTGCAAACACGGGCACATATGCACTTTTTGATTCTCACCATGATGGTGACCATGGCCAACCCACCCGCTTTCGCGGTTCACTCACTTCGAGCACTGTCGTACTCGACTCTAGCGAGATCGTTCGCTCATGAGTCAAAAAGTCCTTGGAGCATCCGTGTTTATTGCCTATTTGGCTCTCATAACGAAATCCCAATACATAATCCCGGTTTAACTTTACCTACTCCACTCCTGAGCAGTTGGGCTAAAGCCCGGCATCTCCCCTATCCAGAGGATGGTACACTAAAAAGTCAGTGTCACACCCGCCAGGAAGTTTCGACCAGCCTGTGGATAAAATCCGGTAAGGTTGTACGTGCTTCCTTCCTCCAGCCTGGCATGAGGATCATCCGGACGGGCATCATATCCTTCCGAGATATAGCGATAGGTCCATCCATTGGTGATGATATCCAGGTCAAAGAGGTTCTGCAACATGACTTTAAAGTCCAGTCTTTCGCACCAGTCGGGAGTCCACCCCAGTCGAAAATGAAGATCAGAAACATAATAGGGGTCCAGTTGTGTAAAGGCACTACCGGTATTATCCAGATACTGTTTGCCGATGTATTTCTGCAACCACTCCACTTCCAGATTCCATAGATCGCTTGAGATCAGAGCATACTGGATGGAGGCTTGTGCGATGACTGAGGGAGAAAAAGCAATCGGTACGTTTTCATGAGCGACAATTTGCTGCTCACCTGTATCCCAATTGTCAATAGCTTCATCAAATTCCCTGATTCTGTTATCACTAAAAGTTGCGCCGCCATTAATCAGCCACCTGTCGTCAGGCTTCCAGGCTGCATTTATTTCGATACCTGCCCGGTAACTGGAAGCAACATTGGTCCGAATGTATTCTCCAACATCATTGATCTCACCTGTCAATATAAGTTGGTCCCGGTAATACATGAAATAAAGATTTGCACTGCCTGATATGGTGCCTGACTGATAACCAATTCCCAATTCATTGTCATAGAGGGACTCTGCATCTGGCCTGCTAGATGGTGAAGAATTAACATAGTCATCACGATTAGGCTCCCTGTTTCCTACAGCAAAAGAATAGTATGCCTCCCAGGATCCAAACTCATGAGTAAGTCCCACTTTGGGATTGAAAAAGTTGAGTTTAATCTCCTGATCTGCCGGCTGTAACTCCTGATTGAATCCCAGAAACCGGTAATCTACATTTCGCCATTGAAGATCTGCAAATAGTCTGGTAGAACTTCCCAGGTTATAATGGACCTGTCCGTATATGTTCAAATCCTTCTTTACCGCATCGTTTCGGTAGTACTCATGACCTTGTTCTACATCCCCCATGAACCTGGCCCATATGACTTCTCCAAAATGATCTCCTTCGTAGAGATTATATCCCCCACCAATTTTCCATTCCAGTTCCTGATCATTGGCCTCGTTACCAAGTGAAAAAATCACCCCGTAGAAATCATTGTCCAGCCATCTCCTCCTGATGAGGTCTGAAGTTTCAATGACCTCACCTCCTATCATGACAGGGTCAATCATGTAGTCCTGCAATGGATCTTCGATTCTGTATTGCTCAAAAAAACCAAAACCTTTGGTATAGTGGAATCCCAGTTGGCCGACCAGACCCTGGTCAAAAGACCGGTTGTAAATGGCGTGCAAATGTGTTTGTGTGTAGTCATCCACTTCATTGGGATGAAAGGTACCATCAGCCCTGATTCCTGCCGTATTATAGGTTCTCAGGTCGGGATCATCAATATACTGAGCCGGTACACCATTCCAGGCTTGATAAGTAACTTCCTTGCCAGAAAACAATTTGATCTTAAGTGACTGGTTATCATCAAGATAAGTTCCTGCTAGATAATAAGAAGTCAAATCCGCAGATCCGCGATCTATATAACCATCTGATTCAATGGATGATAACCTGCCTTCGAAAGTAAAATGGTCATAAAGCAGGCCAGAGCCAAACTGTACACTACCTCTTTGAGTGTTAAATGAGCCACCAGACAGATCAACCACAGCGGAGGGCTCTGCATTATACCTTTCTGACTTTACATTAATGGTTCCTCCAAAGGCACCCGCGCCGTTGGTAGAGGTACCAACTCCTCGCTGAATCTGAATTTCACTGGCGCTGGATGCCAAGTCGGGCAGGTCCACCCAGAACACTCCCTGTGATTCAGAATCATTGACCGGTATCCCATCTATAGTGACATTGATGCGACTGGGATCACTACCTCGGATCCTGATGCCGGTATAACCGATTCCGGTCCCCGCATCAGAAGTCACCACCGTTGATGGTGTCCACCGCAGGAGATATGGCACATCCTGTCCGGCATTATTTTGTTCGATTTTATCCTTTTGGATGTTGCTGTGGGTAAAAGGTTGATCCTTTTTGATCCAACTACCGGTAAGTTCAATTGGATCAAAAATATAGACCTTCTCCTTCAATATGATTTCAACCGGTGATGGAAACTGACCTGGACCAATATTTACCTGCCTGGTCAAATCCTCATAACCAACAGTCCTAATGGACAGGTTATGTTCTCCCTCATCCAAACCTTCAAAGGAAAAATCCCCATCCACTCCCGTAACAGTGGTAAGATCGTCCAAAAATACGTGAACTCCGATCAGTCCTTCCCGCTGATCGTTCATAATTACACCTTCGTAGGTGTTTTGTGCGTGAAGATGGCACAGGCATGCAGCCATCCACAAAGAATAGCAAAAGCGAATCATCTCTTACTTTTTGTGATCACCGGAGTGATCAGTTTGTAAAAATGACTCTAAATGGGTAATCCGTCCCTTTCCGGCATTATCCGGACAGGTTCCTGCGCAATGATGAATGTTTGCGCTATGGGTATGATCTCAGCCCCTTTAAAGTTTCTGACTTGTCAAAAACTAGGCACCCCATGTCGAGTAATATCGCGGTAAATGTAAAAAAGAAATCTACAACTCGCCGGAAGTCAGGAATTGAATGGCTTTCTCCGTACGTTGTTCCGGAGTTCCATCAATAATAATAAAAGACCGGCCACTTTCGATCAGGGCTTTGTGATAAAGGTAAAAAATGGACCATCTGTCATCAGGGTTTTCCCTCAATCCATCTTGTGTCCACGGTATGTCCGGGAGGCAAAGCAGATAGTGATCCGCCTTTTCATTTCCATACTCTTCCATAATCACAGGATCAATTTCACCGAATTTAAGTTGTGACCAGATACGTAGGACAAAATAGCTGGTGTCCTGAAATACCCAGGCCGGCCTAAGTCCAAAGGCTGCATCTTCCAAAGATTTCTGTCCCCGTACTATCTGCCTGAAGGACTGCTGATCATAATTACCTTTCCTCAACATCAGATACGAGCGGGCAAATTCAGGGACCATGACACCACCTAATTTTTTATGTAATACACCTGCCAGGGAAGTTTTACCACTACATTCCGGGCCTGTTATCACTATTTTATTCATTTTTGCATCAATTGGCGCTTGCCTGGGCTTGGGTGGGAGCTGAATATACGCCATAGAACGAAAGCGAATTGATTTGAACGCAGGAAAATTTGAACTTGCATGCATGACATAGAGCCACATCACTTATGGAGAGATCGGTACATATCATCAAACGATGATAAATCACCCCATTATGGCAGGATCTATGATGAATTTCGCTTTACCAACCGAGTCTACAATTACTACATTCACCCTCAGTGGGATGAGTTTGGATCACATACCCTTTACAGCAAGATTATTTACGCTGACTATGATGATGGGATTGCTATCATCGAGTTGATTGGTGAATGGAATGACTGTCTGACCAATGACATTTTGTTTCTCAAGCAAAACATTGTGGATACACTGGTTGGTCATGGCATTGACAAGTTTCTTCTGATCATGGATAACGTGATGAATTTCCATGGTTCCGATGACTGTTATTACGAAGAATGGTTTGAGGACATCAGTGAATACGGTGGATATATCAGGATGATTAATCTGCAGAACCATGTCCTTACCGAGCTTTATGAAACAGGCGTTCATCAATATGTGCAGTTCAATCAGGATTTGCAAATCCCCAATTGGCGATCCTTTCAACCCAAGTATCTCATTAAACAGGTTGACCTCCTCTGCGCACATCTGACTAAAGAACTTTATTAGTGTTTAGGTCGGGATTCGTAAATATAATTGGTCGTCCCAATGTGGGCAAATCCACCCTGATGAATGCCCTGATGGACGAAAACATGTCGATCATTACATACAAGCCGCAAACCACCAGACACCGAATTCTTGGTATTGTCAATGGTGAAAATTTTCAGATTGTTTTTTCTGATACTCCCGGCTTTGTACATGACCCTGCTTACAAGATGCACGATAAAATGAATCGATTTGTCATGTCAGCCTTTGAGGATGCCGATATCATGCTACTGGTAACAGACAAATCTGACCGGTATACGAGGGATCATATTCTTATTCGAAAATTAAACAGCCTGGCAAGCCCTGTCTTTCTGATCATCAATAAGATTGACCTGATGGACGAGGACGAACTCCTGACTTTGATCAATGAATGGCAGGATTTGTTAGACTTCACTGAGTGTATTCCCATTTCGGCCTCTCAAAAGTTGAACACAGATAAGGTAGTGAAACTGATTAAAGAGAACCTCCCGGAAGGTCCTGAATACTTTCCTGATGATCAGTTGAGCGACCGGTCGGTTCGATTTTTTGTTAGTGAAATTATCCGAGAGCAGATTTTCCTATTGTACCGAGAAGAGATACCTTATTCATGTGAGGTAGCGATCCAATCATTTAAGGATGAGGAAAAGATCATCCGGATTGAGGCTCATGTTTTCGTGAACCGCAAAACACAAAAATCCATTCTGATTGGCAAGGGTGGAAAAGCCATCAAAAAGCTCGGTATTGAGTCCAGGAAAAAGATGGAAGATTTTCTTGGAAAACAGGTTTTTCTCGAACTTAGGGTAAAAGTCAGAGAGAACTGGCGTGATGACGACCAACTCCTGAACAAAATGGGTTATCAACAATAGCCAATTAGCGTACCTTTGTCAACCGGGCTAAATCCAAAGAAATGAATAATGTGGTTGCCATTGTCGGCAGACCAAATGTAGGTAAGTCAACTTTATATAACCGTCTGTTGGGAACCCAGCAAGCAATTATCGATAACCTGCCAGGTGTTACCAGGGATCGCCTTTACGGAACCAGTGAATGGAATGGTGTCGGCTTTACGGTTATCGATACTGGTGGATTTGTTCACGGATCAGACGATGTTTTTGAAGCTGCCATTCGTCGCCAGGTAAAGATTGCCATAGATGAGGCCAATGCCATCATATTTATGGTTGATGTCACAACAGGTATCACTGACATCGACGAAGAGATTGCGCATATGCTCAGGAGGGGATCCAAGCCGGTACTGTTGGCTGTCAATAAGGTGGATAACCATAACCGCATGCTTGAGGCCAATGAGTTCTGGAGTCTTGGTTTTGATGAAACATTCTTCTTGTCTTCGATTACCGGAAGTGGCTCGGGAGAACTCCTGGATTGCCTGGTTGAGAAACTGGGTGAAGACTCGGAAGACCTGGATAGTGATCTTCCAAAATTTGCTGTTGTAGGCCAGCCCAATGTGGGTAAATCATCTCTGACCAATGCGCTACTGGGCGAAGAACGGAATATAGTGACCGATATCGCCGGCACCACCCGTGATTCGATTCACTCCAGGTATGACAAATACGACAAGACTTTTTTCCTCATAGACACTGCCGGACTGAGGAAAAAGTCCAAGGTTCATGAGGACCTCGAATTTTATTCGGTTATCAGGGCAGTCAGAGCCGTGGAACAATCTGATGTTTGCCTGCTGCTTATCGACGCTATTCCTGGAATTGAGTCACAGGATCTTCATGTCTTTCAACTGGCCATAAAACGTAAAAAGGGAATTGTTATCCTGGTCAATAAATGGGACCTGGTAGACAAGGAAACCAACACCGCAAAGGAATTTGAAAAAAACCTGAGGGAAAAACTGGCTCCCTTTAATGATGTACCTATTGTCTTTATATCTGCGCTCACCAGGCAGCGAATCTTTAAGGCTATTGATATCGCTCTCGAAGTCTTTGAAAAGCGCAAAAAACGGATTAAGACATCTGAACTCAATGAAGTAATGCTGAAGGCCATAGAAAAGTACGGGCCACCGGCCAGGAAAGGCAGATTTATCAAGATTAAATATGTGACTCAGCTGCCTACAAAAACGCCCACTTTTGCTTTCTTTTGCAATTATCCGGAGTACGTGAAGAAAAGCTATCGGCAATACCTGGAAAATCAATTGCGCAAACATTTTGATTTTACAGGAGTCCCAATCAGTATTGTATTTCGGAAAAAATAAAGTCAATCGAAACGTATGAAGAAAATCCAGACTGATTTAGAGGGAGTCATCTTGATCGAACCCACTGTCTGGAAGGATGACCGGGGTTACTTCTTTGAGAGCTATCAGCAAGCGCGATATAGTGAGTTGGGAATTGAATGTTCCTTTGTCCAGGACAATGAGGCTTTTTCTACGGCCAATGTCATTCGAGGTCTTCATTATCAGTTACCCCCATTCCACCAGGCCAAGCTGGTAAGAGTTATCACTGGTAAAGTGATCGATGCCGTAGTAGATATTCGGCCCAACTCTCCCACTTACGGAAAACATCAGACCTTTGTGTTATCTGCGGAAAACAAGCATCAGTTGTTTGTCCCTGCGGGTTTTGCACATGGATATCTGACCATCAGCGAGACCGCTGTCTTTGCCTATAAATGTGATCAATACTATGCAGCCGACCACGAAGGAGGAATCAGGCTGGACGATCCTACCTTGAATATTCAATGGCCTAAACCATTTCGGGACCTGATTGTATCTGAAAAAGACCTGGCTATGCCGACTTTTAGTGAACATATGAAGTGGCCATCTGAATGAAAATTCTCGTTACCGGATCCACAGGTCAGCTTGGCAGGGAATTTAAGGCCCTGGAAAACGACTATTCTAATATATCTTTCGTCTTCACCGAAAGAGCTCAGATAGACCTTGCCCGGCCAGATACTCTAAGTTTTATCTATGAGGTCACTCCGGATTTGGTCATTCACTGTGCTGCTTACACGGCCGTTGACAAGGCAGAGGAGGAAGCGGCATTTGCCCGTCAGGTCAATGGAAAGTCGGTCGGGACTCTGGGGCGGATTTGTCAGGACCTGCAGATCCCGGTCATCCATTTTTCGTCAGATTATGTATATCACAACAACCTTAGGAGACCATTGACGGAGGATGACCCCACAAGACCTAAAGGTCTGTATGCTAAATCAAAGTTACTTGGAGAAAACCTCCTCATGCAGGAACACTCTTTCCCTCTGATCTTTCGTGTCTCCTGGCTATATTCCACCTATGGTCACAATTTCCCTAAGACCATGCTTCGGCTGGGCAAGGAAAGGGAAAGCCTAACCATTGTTAATGATCAAATAGGTGCTCCTACCTATGCAAAGGATGTGGCCATGATGGTCATGAATCTGGCAAGCCAGGCAGGGGATAAAAAGGAATGGACTCAGTGGAGCGGAATCTACAACTACTGCAATACAGGCCAGACCAATTGGTCAGAAATAGCATCATTCATAATGGAAAAAGCCGGCCTATCCTGTGAAATAATTCCCATTCCAAGTATAAAATATCCCACACCAGCTCCCAGACCCCGGTACAGTGTCCTAAATCTTCTTAAATTCAGTAGAATTTTCAAACTTCCGGTGCGGACCTGGCAGGAAGCCATGGATGATTGTTTGAAGGAGTTATTAAACGAAAGATAACCTGGATCCGTTATAAGGTGGAGAAATGAAGATTAGTAAGATCACAAGACTGGTGATACCGAGGTTGCTTTTTAGCTTGCTGCTGGTAACTCTGGCCATCGGAGCATCCTATGCTACACATAACCGTGCCGGAGAAATCACTTATGAACAAATTGGAGAGCTCACTATTCGAATCACCATTACCACCTATACCAAGACCAGTAGTCTCTCAGCTGACAGAGACACCCTGGATGTGGACTGGGGAGATGGTACCTTCAGCCGGGCAGGAAGGGTCAATGGTTTCGGTGATATACTACCCAATGACATCAAACGTAATTTCTATATAGCTGAGCATACCTATCCGGGTAGAGCCACCTACACTATAACCACCACCGATCCCAATCGAATTGCCAACATCCTAAATGTCAATGCTCCCAACTCAATCAATGTACCTTTTCATATTGAGACCACTTTCACCTTCCTGGGCAATCAATTTCAGGGGTCGAACAGCTCCGCTATCCTGCTTCAGCCACCCATTGATTTTGCCTGTTTGGGACAACGATTTGTCCACAATGCCAATGCTTACGATCCTGACGGTGACAGTCTGGCCTATGAACTGATCGTACCTCTGCAGACGGTCGGGATGGAGGTTCCAAACTATTTGTTTCCGGATCAGATTACACCAGGAGCCAACAACCAACTGACCCTGGATGAAAAAACGGGTGACCTGGTGTGGGATGCACCCCAGAGAGCAGGTGAGTATAACGTTGCCTTCATGATCCATGAATACCGGCAAGGTGTATTGCTCAACTCTATTATACGAGATATGCAGATTCTGGTGGAATCCGATTGTCAGGAAAATAATCCACCAGAAATCGAAGTACCTGAGGAAATCTGCGTCGTCGCCGGGGAAGTCATTGATATCATGGTAACAGCAACCGACCCTGATGATCCCCCTCAGCAGCTGTCCCTGACAGCTCTCGGAGGGCCTTTTGAACAGATGGTTAGCCCAGCTACTTTTCAACCCGACGGTTCTTTCCGTGATCAGCCCATTGTTGGACGGTTCCGCTGGGAGACTCAGTGTGAACATATTGCAGAGCACGCCTATTCGGTCGTCTTTAAAGCTGTTGATGATATACGTGACACCTCGGGGTTAGCTACACTAAAGACATTGCAGATTAAGGTTGTAGGTCCTCCTCCGGAAAACGTCATTGTCAGTGAGACAGCCGAGGGAAATACAATTTGTTGGGACAAACCCTATGCCTGTGAGGTAACAGAGGACGACTATTTCAAAGGGTTTGCAGTTTGGAGAAGGCCCACCAGTAACAAGTTTCCGATAGACACCTGCAATCCCAGTCTTGAAGGTCAGGGTTATACCAGGATCGTCTCGGGCGTACAAGAATTTGATGGTAACCAATACAAATTTACTGATACAGATATAGATGGTGAAGAGACGTATTGCTACAGGGTCACGGGAGTATTTGCTCAAACTTCTATTGCCGGCTATCCTTTCAACCTTGTATACAGCCTGCCATCCAATGAAGATTGTGCCGGCATATCCCTGGACCAGCCCTTTCTAACCAAAGTTTCAGTTACTGAAACCTCCTCCAATAATGGTGTCATTGAAGTTGAATGGACAGGAGCCAACCCGGCAGAGTTTGATACTACTGTATTTCCAGGGCCATATCAGTATGTCCTGGCCAGGGGTGATGGTCTTGCTCCAGGCACTTTTGTGCCGGTTGATGGTGCTGTCTTTACCAGTAATACTTTTGGTGGTTTGACTGATACCTCCTTTACCGACCAGACCGGACTTAACACCCAGGATCAACCCTATAGCTATCAGGTTTGGCTATATGCTAATGGAAACTTTGACAATCCAGTCAGAACCTCACCTCCTGCTTCCTCTGTTTTTCTTACCGTGACCGGGGGTGACAACCAGAGCACCCTTACCTGGGAAACCAATGTCCCCTGGCAAAATTATTCCTTCCGGATATTCAGGCAGTTACCTGCTTCCACAGATTTTGAACAAATAGGGACCACTACCGATCTGGTTTTCGTGGACCCCGGTTTGGAAAATGGTGTTGAGTATTGTTACTATATAGAAACCGAAGGAGCCTATGGATTTAGCACACTACCAGAGCCACTCTTCAATGATTCGCAAATATCCTGTGACCGGCCCAGTGATACCAGCCCTCCTTGTGTGCCTGTCCTTGATGTACAGAACTCCTGTGACGACAATACTACTACCCCGGACGGTGCCTTTGTGAATCGCTTATCCTGGAGCCTCCCACAATCCTGTGAGGATCCGATGGATGTAGAAGGATACAGGATTTACTTTTCACCGATGATCGGCACCCCCTTTGAATTGATTGCTGAAATTGACGATCCTTCCATTACTACCTATGAAGATGGTTCTGATGCCGGAATAGCCGGTTGTTACACGGTGACTTCACTTGATTCACTGGGGAATGAGAGTGACACTTCCAATATTGTCTGTGTAGACAATTGTCCTTTCTATGCCTTGCCAAACACCTTTACACCCAACATGGATGGGTCCAATGATGTCTTTAAACCCTATCCATACAAGTTCATTGATCATATCGAACTGAAAATATTTAATCGCTGGGGACAGCTGGTTTTTGAGACAGTGGACCCTGACATAAACTGGAATGGTCAAAATGCCCAGGGCAATGATCTCTCTCAGGGTGTATATCACTACATTTGTCACGTCTACGAGGCTTCTGCAGATCCTGAAAATGCATCAGTAGAAGTATTGCAAGGTTTTATTGAACTGATCCGCTAGCCCATCTATGTTTACTGGTATCATTGAATCCCTCGGTACGGTCAAGTCCCTGAAAAAGAAAGGCAGCAATATCGATATAACCGTATCGTCTTCGATATCGACGGAACTGAAGGTGGATCAAAGTGTGTCTCACAACGGAGTGTGTTTGACGGTGGTGAATGTAGTTAATGGAACTCACACGGTAACTGCTGTACGCGAGACTCTGAATAAATCCAATCTGGGTAACCTGTCTGTGGGAGATACTGTAAACCTGGAAAGAGCCATGCTCCTGGGAGGAAGGCTCGACGGGCATCTGGTACAGGGCCATGTAGACGGTACTGCCACAATAGCTGCCATCGAAGACCAGGGTGGAAGTATGTTGATTACCTTTACTTTTGATCCTCAACACCGGCACCTATTGATTTCCAAAGGTTCAGTCGCCATTAATGGCATCAGTCTGACTGTCATTGATCCTACAGACTCTCAGTTTCAGGTTACGGTAATCCCCTATACCTGGCAACACACCAATCTCAATGCTTTGAAGGCAGGTGATATGGTCAACCTGGAATTTGACATGATCGGGAAATATGTTTTGCGAGCCAGAAACATGCTATAAGAAACCTGAGAAGTTTTTCGATCGCTTTCAAACCCATCTACTGGATCCTATACTGAGTTTGATAAAACTTTTACTTTACTAATAGCTGAAACGAGATAGGCACACAAAATGCCTCCTTTACTTTGTCTTGCTCGTAGTACCATATGAAAAAAGGGCTACAACCTTGTCGGATGCAGCCCTTCAATCTCTATGTATGTCATCTAATCTGACATGTAATTCGCTTAAGTCATGATCACTTCTTCCTCCTCCTCACTGACCACTGGTGTGGCCTCAGTGACGATCAATGACTTAAATCTTCTCATTCCGGTACCTGCAGGTATCTTCTTACCTACGATCACATTCTCCTTCAATCCAAGCAGGTCATCCTGACGGGCGCCAATGGCCGCTGTACTTAGTACTTTGGTTGTCTCCTGGAAAGAAGCGGCAGAAATCCAGCTTACCGTACCCAGAGATGATTTGGTAATACCCTGGAGAACCGGACTACTGGTTGCAGGAACAGCATCCCTGAACTCTACCGGTTGCAAGTCATTGCGTTTCAGGTAAGAATTCTCCTCGCGCAGTTGACGTACCGTAACCAGCTGTCCCGCTTTCAATTTGTTGGAATCACCAGCCTCCGTGACAAACTTCTTGTCAAAGATCCAGTCATTCTGCTCCAGAAAATCATATTTCTCAACGGCTTCACCCTCAAGGAAGCTGGTATCACCCGGATCTTCAATAATCACGCGACGCATCATCTGTCGGACGATAACCTCTATATGTTTATCATTAATGGTAATACCCTGTGCCCGATATACCTCCTGAACTCCGTTGACCAGGTATGATTGTACAGCAGATGGGCCCTTGATGTGCAGGATGTCTTTAGGAGCAATGGCACCATCAGACAACTGGGTACCCGCTCTCACGAAATCACCCTCCTGTACCAGGATATGCTTGGAAAGTCCAATCAGGTACTTTCGCACCTGACCATCTTTGGCGGTCACAATTACTTCCCGGTTTCCACGCTTGATCTTACCCAGTGAAACCACACCATCAATCTCTGCTGTTACAGCAGGATTGGATGGGTTTCTAGCTTCAAACAACTCGGTAACCCGCGGCAGACCACCCGTAATATCCGAGATCTTACCCAGGTTACGCGGTATCTTGGCCAGGATCTGTCCGGAGATGATCTCTGCACCTTCATCAATAGAAATGTAAGCCCCTACCGGAAGGTTATAGGTTCTTAATTCTTCACCATCTTTATCTACAACACGGATGGTTGGAATCTTCCTCCTCTTCTTAGACTCAACGATCACCTTCTCAGCGTAACCGGTCTGGTCATCCCTTTCTATGCGATAGGTCTCACCTTCTTCAATAGATTCGAATTCGGCAATACCACTAAACTCGGAAATGATCACCGCATTAAACGGATCCCATTCACATACAGCATCGCCTTTCTTCACTTTCTGACCATCCTTCACGTAAAGGTTTGCACCATATGGAATATACAGGGATGTAAACAGTTTCCCTGTCTTTGGTTCCACAATACGGATTTCTCCGGTCCTTGACAATACGATTTCCCGGGAACTTCCATTTTCAGAAAATTGGGTAGTCTTGATGCCATCAAACTCAACCACGCCTTCAAACTTAGATGTGAGCTCGGACTCCGCTTTGGTAACAGACGCAATACCACCCACGTGGAAGGTACGCAAGGTCAACTGTGTTCCCGGCTCACCAATCGACTGGGCTGCGATAATTCCAACGGCATCACCGTTTTCGGCGATTCTGCCTGTTGCCAGGTTCTTGCCATAACAACGTCGGCAAACACCCCGTTTTGTTTCGCAGGTAAGGACTGATCTGATCGTAACCATCTCAACACCTTCCTCGTCGATGTAAGCAGCAGTCTTTGAGTCAATATAGTCATCGGCCTCCAGGATAACTTCATCAGTCACCGGATGCAGGATATCGTACAAGGTATAACGGCCCTCAATCCGGTTGGACAATGGCTCAACGATCTTTTCATTATCCTTCAAGGCTGTGGTTTCAATACCACGTAAAGTACCACAGTCGTCCTCCATAATGACAACATCCTGTGACACATCTACCAACCTACGGGTAAGGTACCCAGCATCAGCCGTTTTAAGTGCGGTATCGGCAAGACCCTTTCGAGCACCATGTGTTGATATAAAGTATTCCAACACTGAAAGTCCGTCCAGGAAGTTTGAAAGAATCGGGTTTTCAATAATGGCAGCACCAGTATCCCCTGATTTTCTCGGTTTGGCCATCAAGCCCCTTAGACCACACAACTGTTTAATCTGTTGCTTTGATCCACGTGCACCTGAATGGAGCATCATGTACACCGAGTTAAACCCGTCCTTATGCTCAGACAATTCCTTCAATAGGTTATCCGTAATGGTATTATCGGCATAGGTCCACTTGTCAATGATCTGATTGTATCTCTCATTGTTCGTGATCAGACCCATATTATAGTTCTCCCAGACATCATCCACTTCGGTCTGCGCCTCTTCCAGGATATCCACTTTTACAGTTGGTGTAATGAGGTCTCCCAGATTAAAGGACAATCCACCCCGAAATGACCAGTAGAACCCAAGATCTTTAATCTCGTCCAGAAACTGTGCGGTGACTTCAAGGTCTGTCCGCTCAATAATGCTGCTGATGACCGTTTTCAGGTTCTTCTTGGTAAGCAGCTCATTTACATAAGGGACTCCCTCAGGTACCGCCAGGTTAAAAATGACCCTTCCTACGGTAGTTTCGAGAATCTCCTTTACCAATTCTCCTTCCTCATTCTCTGCGTAAGCCCTCAGTTTGATGGGTGCATGGAGATCAACTCCACCTTCATTAAAGGCGATCTGAACCTCTTCAGAATTGTAGAACACGGGTAGTTCCTTTGACCCGTTTTCAGGAGTCTTTTCTTTACTCAGGTAATAAAGACCCAAGACCATATCCTGCGAAGGCAGCGCAATAGGAGATCCATCCTGAGGATTCAGTATGTTATGTGAAGACAGCATCAACACCTGAGCTTCGAGAATGGCAGCCTGACTCAACGGCAGGTGAACAGCCATCTGGTCACCATCAAAGTCCGCGTTAAAGGCACCACACACCAATGGGTGAAGCTGAATGGCCTTACCTTCAATCAATTTTGGCTGAAATGCCTGAATCGACAGTCTGTGCAGGGTTGGCGCCCGGTTGAGCAGGATAGGATGTCCCTTGAGGATATTCTCAAGAATCTCCCAGATCACGGGATCCTTCTTATCAACCAACTTTTTCGCAGATTTCACGGTCTTCACAATGCCCCGCTCAATCAACTTGCGAATAATGAAGGGTTTGAAAAGCTCAGCAGCCATACCTTTAGGCAAACCACATTCGTGTAGTTTCAATGTCGGTCCCACTACGATCACAGAACGACCGGAGTAGTCAACACGTTTACCCAACAGGTTTTGACGGAACCGTCCCTGTTTTCCCTTAAGAATATCACTCAACGATTTGAGTGGCCGACCTCCTTCTGCTTTAACGGCATTGGACTTCCTCGAGTTATCAAATAGCGAATCCACTGCTTCCTGCAACATTCGCTTTTCATTTCTCAAAATCACTTCCGGTGCTTTGATCTCAAGGAGTCGCTTCAACCGGTTATTTCTAATGATCACCCTTCTGTAGAGGTCATTTAGATCAGAACTGGCAAAGCGTCCACCATCCAGTGGCACCAGGGGTCTGAGTTCAGGAGGCACCACCGGCAGATATTGAATCACAGCCCATTCAGGTCGATTCTCTACCCGTGTCAATCCATCTCTGAATGCCTCCACTACACGCAAGCGTTTGAGGGCTTCAGATTTTCTTTGCTGAGATGTCTCAGTAGCAGCCTGCAATCGCAATGAGTAGGACAAGTTGTCCAGGTCCAAACGCATCAACAATTCACGAACCGCTTCCGCACCCATCAGGGCAATAAACTTATTGGGATCATCATCTTCCAGCATCTGGTTTTCCCGAGGCAAGGTCTCGATTATTTCAAAGTACTCCTCTTCTGTAAGAAGATCCATCTTTGATATACCCTCAGCCTCCTTTGCACCCGGTTGAACGACCACATATCGCTCATAATAGATGATGGATTCCAGCTTTTTCGAAGATAAGCCTAACAGGTATCCAATCTTGTTGGGAAGGGATTTAAAAAACCAGATATGCACTACAGGCACCACCAGTTTGATGTGACCCATGCGTTCTCTGCGCACTTTCTTCTCAGTCACCTCAACACCACAGCGGTCACAGACAATCCCTTTGTAACGTATTCTCTTGTATTTGCCACAGTAACATTCATAGTCCTTTACCGGACCAAAAATTCGTTCACAGAACAAGCCATCTCTCTCCGGTTTATATGACCGGTAGTTGATGGTTTCGGGTTTTAGTACCTCGCCATATGATCTCTCCAGTATATCATCAGGTGAGCAGAGACTCAGCGTGATACTGTCAAAATCGGCGCGTTGTTTATTTAGAGATTTCTTAAAAGACATATAACGACTTTTTAAAGAATGTTAGGCTAATCAAATTTCACATCCAGGGCCAGTCCTCGCAATTCATGAACCAGTACATTAAATGATTCAGGAATATTTGGCTCAGGCAGGTTGTCACCTTTAACGATAGCTTCATAGGTCTTTGCACGACCTACAATGTCGTCAGACTTGATCGTAAGCAACTCCTGCAGTATGGTAGAAGCACCAAATGCCTCCAGTGCCCATACTTCCATCTCTCCAAATCGCTGACCACCAAACTGAGCTTTACCACCCAGTGGCTGCTGTGTAATCAGAGAGTATGGCCCGATAGACCGGCTATGCATCTTGTCATCCACCATATGCGACAACTTGAGCATGTAAATCACACCAACAGTAGCCTGCTGATGGAAACGATCTCCCGTACCACCATCATAGAGGAATGTCTGACCAAGGCTTGGTAACTCGGCCTCTTGACAGTAACCATCAATTTCATCCAATGATGCACCGTCAAAGATTGGAGTCGAGAACTTCATAGCCAGCTTCTCACCAGCCCATCCCAGTACGGTCTCAAAGATCTGACCCAGGTTCATCCGTGAAGGAACACCCAGTGGGTTCAACACTATGTCAACCGGCGTTCCGTCTTCGAGAAAAGGCATATCCTCTACACGGACAATCCGGGATACAATACCCTTATTACCATGGCGTCCGGCAAGCTTATCACCAACCTTTAGTTTTCTTTTCTTGGCCATATAAACTTTAGCCAATTTCAGAACACCGGCAGGAAGCTCATCACCAATCGAGATATTGAATTTCTCTCGCTTGTAGCGACCAATCTCCTCATTAACCTTGATGGTGTAATTATGTAACAATCTGGCAACCAGCTTATTGGTTTCGTCTTTCTTCGTCCAGTTGGTATAATCAACAACGGCGAAATCAATATTCTTTAGCACGTTCTTGGAAAGCTTGGTACCCTTCTTTACCAATACTTCATTATAAATACTCCTAATCCCTTCGGTCGAAGAAGATTTGATCAGAGCATTTAATTTATCGACCAAAAGGGTCTTTAGCTCATTGAGTGCAATCGCATGCTGATCATCCAGTTTGGTGAGCAGTGTTTTCTCCTGCGCTTTCTTCGTCTTGTCCTTCTTGGCTCGTGCAAAAAGTTGCTTGTCAATAATCACACCCTGGGTTGATGGAGGTGCTTTCAGGGAAGCATCTTTGACATCGCCGGCTTTGTCACCAAATATTGCGCGGAGCAGTTTCTCTTCCGGTGTAGGATCTGATTCACCCTTTGGAGTAATTTTTCCTATCAGAATATCGCTCTCACGTACCCAGGCACCGATACGGATGATTCCGTTTTCGTCCAGGTCCTTGGTTGCTTCTTCACTAACGTTTGGAATATCATTGGTCAACTCTTCTTCACCGAGTTTGGTATCCCTTACGTCAAGTTCGAAGTGCTCAATATGGATAGACGTAAATATATCTTCCCGAACCACTCGCTCAGAAAGTACGATGGCATCCTCAAAATTGTAACCTTTCCAGGGCATAAACGCCACTTTCAGGTTCTGCCCCAGAGCCAGTTCTCCCTTGTCGGTGGCATAACCATCACAAAGAATCATTCCTTTGGTAACCCGCTGCCCCTTGCGTACAATAGGCTTCAGGTTAATGCAGGTTCTTCTGAACTTGGTCAGGTTGTATGTTCTGAGGTTGTCTTCAAAAGATACCAGTTGATCTTCCTCGGTTATGTCATAGCGAATCACAATATTATCTGCATCCACGTATTCCACTACACCCTCTCCTTCAGCATTGATCAACATTCTCGAATCCTGAGCTACCGTTCTCTCCAGTCCGGTTCCCACAATCGGAGAACTTGGTCGAAGTAATGGTACGGCTTGTCTCTGCATGTTAGATCCCATCAGAGCCCTGTTGGCATCATCATTCTCCAGGAATGGTATCAGTGAAGCCGACACACCCACGATCTGGTTTGGGGCAACATCCATGTATTCCACTTCCGGAGGTGACAGTACCGGAAAGTCACCGTGCTCACGGCATTTGATACGGTCAGAAACAAAGGTTCCTTTGTCATCTATCCGGGAGTTGGCCTGGGCAATCCGTTTGAAGTCTTCCCCTTCGGCAGACAGGTATTCTGCGCCAATGGACATATCGACTTTCCCATCATTTACCTTACGGTAAGGTGTCTCCAGGAATCCCATCTTGTTCACCTTCGCATGTACACAAAGGGTTGAGATCAATCCAATATTAGGTCCCTCAGGAGTCTCGATGGTACACAACCTTCCATAGTGAGAATAGTGTACGTCCCTTACCTCAAATCCGGCTCGCTCTCGTGACAAACCACCGGGCCCCAAGGCCGAAATTCTACGTTTATGCGTGATTTCAGAAAGCGGGTTTGTCTGATCCAGAAACTGCGATAACTGGCTGGTTCCAAAGAACGAGTTGATGACGGAGGACAGCGTTCGCGCATTGATCAGATCAATAGGGGTAAACACCTCATTATCACGAACATTCATACGTTCCCTAATCGTCCTGGCCATACGAGCCAATCCTACTCCAAACTGAGCATAAAGTTGCTCACCAACAGTCCTTACCCTCCGGTTACTCAAATGGTCAATATCATCCAGCTCAGCCTTTTGATTGGTCAGTTTCACCAGGTATTTGACGATTTCGATGATATCCTCCTTCGTAAGAATTAGGGTAGTATCATCGATTTCCAGAGCCAGCTTACGATTGATTTTATATCTACCTACCTCTCCGAGGTTGTATCTCTTATCTGAGAAAAATAATTTGTCAATGATACCTCGTGCTGTTTCCTCATCAGGTGGATCAGTACCTCTTAGTTGACGATATATTTGCTGAACCGCCTCAACTTCAGAACTGGAAACATCCTTCTGCAGCGTATTGTATATGATAGAGTAATCCTCATCAATATCGGCGCGTTGCAAGATAACCAGATCAACATCCGCTTCGAGGATCTGCTCAATGTGATCTTCTTCAAGCACTGTATCCCGCTCAAGGATGATCTCATTTCGTTCAATTGATACTACTTCACCTGTATCTTCATCCACAAAGTCTTCAACCCATTTTTTCAACACCCGGGCAGCCAGTTTTCGTCCAACGGCCTTTTTCAGGGATTTCTTGTCGGCCTTAATTTCTTCTGCCAGACCAAACAAATCGAGTATTTGTTTATCTGAATCATATCCGATAGCACGCAGCAGGGTGGTAACCGGAAACTTCTTCTTCCGGTCAATATAGGCATACATGACTGAATTGATGTCAGTAGAGAATTCCATCCAGGCTCCCTTAAAAGGAATCACCCTGGCCGAATAGATTTTGGTACCATTGGGGTGAAAACTCTGACTGAAGAATACACCCGGGCTCCTGTGCAATTGAGAAACAATCACTCGCTCAGCACCATTGATCACAAAAGTCCCTTTCGGAGTCATATAGGGAATATTCCCGAGGAAAACATCCTGGACAATAGTTTGAAAATCCACATGCTCCTCGTCATTACAGCTCAAACGCAACTTAGCTTTGAGAGGTACACTGTAGGTAAGACCACGCTGCATACATTCTTCAATAGTATAGCGAGGAGGATCTACAAAGTAGTCGAGAAATTCGAGTACGAAAATATTTCTCGCGTCGGTGATGGGAAAATTCTCCTGAAACACACGGTACAGACCTTCATTGGTTCTGTTTTCTGGTGTTGTTTCCAGTTGAAAAAATTCCTGAAATGATTTGATCTGGATTTCCAGAAGGTCAGGGTATTCTGAAGCCAAGTTGATTCTTCCGAAATTGATTCGGCCGTTTTGGTTGTTATTTGCTACAACATCCGTTGCCATTGGAGATACAGTTTTTAAATTATCAATCCTGAGAGGCTTTCCCCTTAGTTATATATATGACGATAGGTATAGCCCGGTGGTATCACCGAGCTACACCTCTTAGCTTATTGCCAAATAGTATTTTCGAAGATGGCCAGAAGCTGTTTTGATGAGAGATTACTTAAGTTCAACCTCTGCACCTACACCTTCGAGCGCTGCTTTTATACTTTCTGCTTCCTCTTTTGATGCACCTTCTTTGATCGCCGTAGGAGCTGAATCAACCAGATCCTTTGCATCCTTCAAGCCAACACCGAGAAGGCTCTTCACTTCTTTTACTACTTTGAGCTTACCAGCACCTGCCGAGTTCAACATTACATCAAACTCAGTTTTCTCTTCAGCTGCTTCTCCACCGCCACCGGCAGCAGGTCCGGCTGCTACAGCTACAGCAGCAGCTGCAGGCTCTATGCCATACTCATCTTTCAAAATACCCTTCAATTCGCTCACCTCTTTAACTGTGAGGCTCACTAATTGTTCTGCGATAGCACTTAAATCTGCCATTGTTTAGTCAATTTTAATTTTGTTCAACGAATTATATGCGTAAACTTGGAAGCCAATCCTATGCTTCTGCTCGCTCTTCCAGGGCTGTAAGTAAGCCCCCCAGAGTTGACCCTCCATCCAATGCACTCATCACACTCTTCACTGGAGACTCAAGCAGAGAAATAATTTCACCCAGTACCTCTTCCTTAGATTTAAGGCTGGAAAGCTCATCTATATACTGATCACCGATAAACACATCGGTATCGATATAAGCAGCTTTCAATACTGGCTTATCGTGTTCTTTTCTAAATTCCTTTATAATTTTAGCCGGCACACTGGCAGACTCTGTAAACATAATGGCAGTAGGCCCCTTAAGGGCATCGTACAACTTATCAAAGCCGCGATCTACCGCCAGTGATTGCATGGCCTTAATAGCCAGGGTGTTCTTTACCACTTTCAATTCAACACCCTTTTCGAAACACTGTCTGCGCAGGTCATTCACCTCGGCAACAGTCAATTCTGACGAATCGGTCAGGTAAAAGAAGGCATTCTTTTTAAACTGCTTCTTCAGGACCTTTACCGCTTTTTCTTTTTCTGTTCTTGTCATCGTTTTGCGATTTATATGCTCAAGGCGTTGCTTAAAATTTGGTATTGATCTTCACACCAGGACTCATGGTACTGGCAGCCGTGATTGATTTCATATAGTTCCCTTTAGAAGACGAGGGTTTCATCTTCAAGATCACATCGATCAATTCCTTGGCATTTTCGAAGAGTTGTTTTGCTCCGAAAGAAACGCGTCCTACGGAAGCATGAATGATCCCGTACTTATCAACACGGAAGGCGATTTTTCCACCCTTTACTTCATTCACTGCAGCAGCTACATCAGGTGTAACCGTACCCGATTTTGGGTTCGGCATCAGACCTCTTGGTCCCAGAATTCTTCCCAGGCGTCCTACCTGAGCCATCGTATTAGGAGCAGCGACGACGACATCAAAATCAGTCCATCCACCCTGCACTTTCTCTACATATTCATCCAGACCGACATAATCTGCACCTGCTTCTTTAGCCTCTTCTTCTTTGTCCGGTGTACAAAATACCAGTACACGCTTGGTCTTACCGGTACCGTGAGGGAGCGTAACTGTGCCCCTGATCGCCTGATCAGCTTTTCGGGGATCTACTCCCAATCTGATGTGCAGGTCAACGGATGCATCAAATGATGCCGTGTTAACTTCCTTCACTTTAGCCATTCCTTCCTCCAGCGAATACAAAGTATCCCGCTCGAGAAGATCGTAGGCTGCTTTTCGCTTTTTAGTTAATGTTGCCATAATGTATTAAAGGTTTTAACGTCACCATTCAGTGACTCCCTGATCTATTTTACAATATTATCCTACTCTTCTTCCTCTACTGTGAAAGGTGGAGTTCCCGTCACGGTAATCCCCATACTACGAGCAGTACCGGCAACCATTTTCATTGCGGATTCGACCTTAAATGCATTGAGGTCTGACATTTTACTTTCCGCAATTTCGCGTACCTGGTCCCAGGATACTTTGCCCACCTTCATACGGTTAGACTCCGCAGAACCCTTCTTCAGTTTGGAATATTCCAACAATTGCACTGCGGCAGGAACAGTCTTGATGATAAATTCAAATGATTTATCCTTAAACACTGTAATCACAACAGGAGTGACTTTGCCCTGCATATCCTGGGTTTTTGCATTAAACCGCTTGCAAAACTCCATGATATTGACGCCTTTGGCACCCAATGCAGGACCCACCGGAGGAGCCGGATTAGCTTGTCCTCCCCTTACCTGCAGTTTTATGATTGATTCTACTACTTTTGCCATTGATCACTACTTTAAACCTAAAACCTATGTTTGTTTTTCGACCTGCATGAAGTTTAGCTCTACCTCAGTGCCTCGTCCAAATATTTTTACAATTACCGTCAGCTTCTTTTTCTCCTCATTCACCTCTTTGATGTCACCCACAAAATTGTTGAAGGGACCATCGATAATTTTTATCGTTTCTCCTTCGATGAAAGGTTCGATCATGATCTCATCACCTTCTTCGGATTCATCCGCTTTACCCAGCATTCGATTGGCCTCGGCCTGACGCATGGGGATGGGACTGTTGCCACCGAGAAAGTTGATTACGTTGGTCATGCCCGAAATAGCCTGAATCATTTCACCCGTAAACTTCGCTGGCAGTGTTTCCACCAGAATGTAGCCCGGCAGGATATTTCGTTCCTGAATAACCTTTTTCCCGTTTCTGATCTTATATACCTTTTCCGTAGGTACAATCACCTGACTGATTACATCACTCCAGCCTGAACGCTTTACCTCTAACTCGATTCTTTCCTTAAGTTTTCGTTCCTTTCCGCTTATTACTCGGAGAGAATACCATTTGCGCTCCTCGCTCATAATCAATTCGTTAAATGCCATATATTATGTCCACTACCGCCTTAGACACCGTATCCATGGCAAACACCAACAAGGCAAAAATGACGGATGCAATCAAAACCAGGATTGTGCTACTTTGCAGGTGTGACCACGTTGGCCAGGTTACCTTATTAATGAGCTCGTTATAGCTCTCCTTAACACTTAAGATCAGACGTTCCATTTACTATTCTTTAGAACATGCCCGCAATCCCTTTTGGACCACGAGAGCTTTATTTTGCACGGGCAGGAGGACTTGAACCCCCAGCCTACGGTTTTGGAGACCGTCGCTCTACCAGTTGAGCTATGCCCGTTCGTAAAGTTTATCTATCCCACACATCATCTATCAAAGTCTCCTAAAAAGGAAATTAAGCACTTCCAAAGAAGCGCTTAATTTTCCCTATATCTGCTAAACCCTAATCCAGGGTTTTCCTTTTAATCAAGGATCTCGGTCACCTGACCGGCTCCCACTGTTCGTCCACCTTCACGGATGGCGAAGCGAAGTCCTTTTTCCATGGCAATGGTGTTTAACAATTTCACTTCCAGTGAAACATTATCACCAGGCATTACCATTTCTACACCATCAGGCAAGGTTACATCACCAGTTACATCGGTAGTTCGGAAGTAAAACTGTGGTCGATAACCATTGAAAAATGGAGTGTGTCGTCCACCCTCATCTTTACCTAGCACGTACACTTCGCATTTGAAGTGACTGTGGGGAGTCACGGAACCTGGCTTACAGATTACCATTCCTCTCTTAATTTCTTCTTTGTCGATACCCCTCAGCAACAAACCGGCATTATCACCAGCTTCTCCTCTGGACAAGATCTTACGGAACATTTCAACTCCGGTCACAACTGAAGTCAAAGGTTTTTCACCTTCTTTCAACATACCTACGATCTCTACTCCATCACTGGTTTCGATAACACCACGCTCAATACGACCGGTGGCAACAGTACCACGTCCGGTGATAGAGAATACATCCTCAATCGGCATCAGGAAAGGCTGATCAACCAATCGTACCGGCTCAGGAATCTCGGTGTCAACAGCAGCCATCAAATCCCGGATAGCCTGCTGTGCATCTGCATCACCTTCCAGTGCCTTCAAGGCAGAACCCTGAATGATTTTGGCGTTATCACCGTCAAATTCGTATTGATCCAACAATTCACGAACTTCCATCTCCACCAATTCCAGCATTTCCTCATCATCAACGAGGTCTACTTTATTCATGAAGACAACGATATTAGGCACACCTACCTGACGGGCAAGAAGGATGTGTTCACGAGTTTGTGGCATAGGGCCATCAGTAGCAGCTACTACCAGGATAGCACCATCCATTTGGGCAGCACCTGTTACCATATTCTTTACATAGTCAGCGTGACCAGGACAGTCCACGTGAGCATAGTGTCTGTTGTCAGTTTCGTACTCCACGTGTGCTGTGTTGATTGTGATACCCCTTTCCTTTTCTTCAGGAGCAGCATCGATGGAATCATAGTCCATTTTTTGAGCCATACCAGTCTCTGACAGCACATAAGTGATGGCAGCAGTCAAGGTAGTCTTTCCGTGGTCTACATGTCCAATTGTACCAACGTTAAGGTGTGGTTTATTCCTTTCAAAAGTTTCCTTCGCCATCGGATAGATATTTTACGATTTCAGATAATAATATTGAGTTAAATAAAAACAGTTTGTCTTTTTGAGCCAATGAAGGGATTTGAACCCCCGACCCCTTCCTTACCATGGAAGTGCTCTACCCCTGAGCTACATTGGCAAAAGGCCGGCGTCTTTGGAGAACATCCTACTGTTGCAAATGTCAGTGTCATTCTCGGTTTCACTGGCACTACCGACGCTTTCGTCGCTAGAAAAATGAGCGGGCGATGAGACTCGAACCCACGACCCTCAGCTTGGAAGGCTGATGCTCTACCAACTGAGCTACGCCCGCACAAAAAAAAACTCAAGATTAGCAATGCTAATCAAAAATTGTG
>JAUILF010000429.1 GCA_030433135.1 Bacteroidia bacterium
CAACATCGTTGGTTTATCAATTAGTAGTATTCGTAGACTTGAAAGTCAGGGAAAATTCCCCCGCAGAATCCAAATCGGGCCACGTGCTGTTGGTTACAAGCTCTCCGATATTTATCAATATATTCAAGAAAAATCCCAATCTCCGAAGGAGGTGAGCTAATGAAAACTATTAGTAATCCCCCTATGGAAATAAATAATCCTCCCATTCCATTGCTCGTTCAATTTGAAAACATTCCAGATCAAATTAAGGAGTTTCCACATTGGGTACTTTGGAAATATGAATTTGTTAATGGCAGGTGGACCAAGGTCCCCTATCAGATAAATGGGAGAAAGGCTTCCTGTAGTAACAATTCAACTTGGAGTGACTATCAGAGTATTTATAAAACCTTCGATCCTATTAAGTATTCTGGTGTTGGATTCGTACTTTCTGAGCAATCACCTATTACGGGGATCGATTTTGATGGCTGCCCTGAAAACTACCAAGAGAACCAGCAACTTGAAAATATCTTAAAAGCTATGGACTCCTACACTGAACGATCACCGAGTGGTAGAGGATTTAGGTGTTTTGTTCTGGGTCAGAAAACATTCAGCAATTGTAAAGCCAAGGTGCCTGACATGGGCATCAAGGAAATTGAAATTTATGACAATGTTAGGTTTTTAACTGTTACAGGCCAACGTGTTGATAGTTTTTCGCATGTGATTGAGGAGCGACAGAGCGCATTAGATGATTTATGTCAGACCTTATGGCCAAAACAGCCTGAATTACAAAACCACATGACCCAACATAATGACACTTCTGAAGTCCTGATCCCTGATGATGAATTGCTGGCGAGAATTGCCACCAGTCAACAGAGGGAAAAGTTCATTAGCTTATATCAGCAGGGAAAGTTGGATGCATATGGAGATGATCATTCCGCGGCGGATATGGCTTTGTGTAACATGCTCGCTTTTTGGACAAGAGGTAATCGTGCCCAGATGGACCGTTTGTTTCGTGGAAGTAAACTGTTCCGGGAGAAGTGGGACGAAAGGCGCGGAGAACATACCTACGGTGATATTACCCTGAATAAGGCTATTGAGCGGACCTCGGACCACTATTCTGGATGCATCAATAAGGGGGCGGGGTTCGAGGACCGGGGATCGACTAGTAATCCTGAGGAATTCGATCTTTCCTACTTTTCTCTCAAAGGTAAATCAAAATCACTCGAAATGCAGATGTTGGAAGAGGTTTATGTGATGAAGCCCATTGCGCTTTTAGGTCAATGTACTGCGATCTATGCACCCCCAAATGCGGGAAAAACGCTTTTAACCATACATTTGTTGGTGGATGGGATAAAAAGTGGGAGAGTTAAAGGTGATGATATTTATTACATCAATGCTGACGATACACTCAAAGGTCTGATTACCAAGCTTAAAATCGCGGAGGAAAACTCTTTTGAAATGCTGGTTCCAGGGCATCGTGGTTTTGAGACAAAGATGTTTGTGCGCTACCTGAAAGTAATGATTAAAACCGAAAGTGCTAATGGGAAAATTATCATCCTCGACACACTGAAAAAGTTTACTGATTTGATGGACAAGAAAATGGCGTCCGCGTTTATGAATATTGCGAGAGAGTTTGTTAGTAAAGGCGGTACCATTATTTTTCTGTGCCACACCAATAAGCATAAAGACAGCGAAGGCAAGGGAGTTTATGGTGGAACATCAGATATTGTCGATGATGCGGATTGTGCATATGTCATGGATGTGAAATCTGATGATAAATTTACGAAGCATGTAAGGCTCAGAAATATTAAGAGTCGCGGTAATGTTGAACCTGAAATTGACTATCAATACATATCATCTAAAGAGAGCTCTTATTTGGATAGGCTTTCCTCTATCAAAAGTTTGTCGGTAGATGAGATTCAAACTGTTGTTGGCAAAGCTGAAATGCACGAAGATTTGACAGAAAATGCTGAGCTCATCGATGTAATAACTTCTGCACTTAACAATGGTTATAGGGCCAAAACTAAGTTGATTCAGTATGTGAACTTTGAAACCGGTGTTAATAGGGCAAAAATTCTAAAGGTGCTTAATTGTCACACTGGTATTGACTATTGTAGCGGGCACAGATGGCAATACAGCATACAGGCAAGTAATTCACATCTTTACAGTCTGCTGGACAATGGAGTACCGTCATACATCAAAGCTGACCGGGTAGCGTATAGCTGAAAAACCGGTAAAACTGTGAATCTGGTTTTGGTAGTTTTCATGGTTTTAATGGTTTTCACAGATTTATAGGTTTTTGTAGTACCAGTAGGGGCGGTATTAATGAAAATCTGCTATTCCTCTGTGAGAGAGCGGTTCCAAGCTCGAAAGGGGTGATTTTGAGGATTATTAGGGTGTAAATGGACGGGGTAATATTACTTCTCTGTCCATTTAACCTACTGATATTTATGGATAATGAAGAAGTTGGACGGGATGGACAGGTAAAATTGGGGTTTCAGTAGAAAATTTTCAAAAAATTTTAATAGAGATCACCTGCGAGACATATCTCTCGCGGACCCCGATTCCGGTACCATCAACCCCCGACACGCCCCCCCTTTTTCAGAGAAACGCGGTCCGCGGTCCTGGGACCCCTTTTCAGAGTCTAGTTTAGCTATTATGCGTTGCTGTTATTTATTCTAGGCCATTGAATGCTGTGAACATTCCATATCCTCGCCACAGGGGCATTGCCGGAATTTTTCCAGAAGGGTCAACGGCAACCTCACTATTAACTAAACTAACGGATGCAAAATGCCCGATGCGACTCTCTTTGGCGCAGCTTAAAGCAATTTCATCCCAATTTGCTGGACGATCAGCTTTATCAATTGGGTACTTTGCGTGGCGCACAACAATCCATTCCGCCGTTCCGGAATCTCCGATAAACCAGATGGCAGGGTCTACCTCGGGATTCCCTTGCCAGGACATGAGTTGATAATCACTTTTTCTCAAATGATGACAGACTACTTGAACGGCCATATCTTGCATTTCCCACGTTGTCATCTCGATGTCTTCATCCGTGATTAGCATCACGGGATCTATGAGCTCTCCGTTATTGGCATCGACCAATCCCCATCCTGAACGATCAGCAACCCAGCCAATATCTTGCCGATTTTTCATTGGCAGAAGGCAAGCATGCCCCTTACATCCACTGGCTATGTAATTAAGGCCTCCTATCGAGCCTGGGCCATTAACCTTCTGATCCACATCGACAACCTGTATGAAAAACAACTGATTGCCAAGCCTGAAAGATAAGTGCTCTAGAAACGGAGGTGTTGCAGTTGCTTTTAACCAGGAATGGATGCCAGTATCAACTTGGTTATTAAGATGTTTACCTGCTGCCTTCCAGCATTCGTAAAACATATCGTTCATTTCCTGCATTTCAATATCGGTCATTGTTCGCTCTATTTTTTTATATAACTATATGGAAGTAGTAAAATATTTTATGACATCATCCCAGAGACATATCTCTCTCTCGCGGGCCCCGATCCCGGTACCATCAATCCCCGACACGCCCCCCTTTATCAGAGAACAGTGGACCGAGGACCTGGGACCCCTATTATCGTTAGGTTTACGAATTCTGCTAATCACGGGATAATAAAATAAATACACAACAAGGAGAATCCCGCTATTACTAACCAACACGATCTTGGAAGTGAAGCATTGGAACGAATTGCTCGTTTATGGGCAGTTGATGACAATCGTATAGTTTGGAGCGAGCAAGGGTTTGATTGGTGGCCTGGGCATTATAGAGTTTCTGTAAGATGCCAAAAACACCATAAAGTAGATGAAAATGCTTGGCGTCTGACAATAAGGACCGAATTTTTAAAGAATGTACCAATAGAGGATTATAAGTGTCGAAAACATATTTCGATGCTCTCAGCATTTGCCCCCTCTTATTGCTGGGTTTTTATACCTGAAGTTTTGACTGGAAAATACGATGTTCCTTCAGATGGAAAACTTGGATTTCAATCTACAGTTTATTTGCGCGAGGACACTCAAAATTGGCTTCCAGAGTTTTTTGCTAGCATGGGGATACTTCAAGCCATTGATGCTGAGAAGCAGGCCGAGTCAACTGCTGCTTTCTTGAAGAGTGAAATTAATACAAGCCTTCCTGGGGTAGATGCTTCTCCTTATTTTTTAGATGAGATGCTCGAAATTGCTAATGATATATATATTCCTCTTGGTCGAGAAGATTGTCGCTGGATTGGCTGTCAAGAATTTGAACAAGTGTCGAGTAAATATGGGATGCAAGACTCTTGCTTTGGCATGGGTGATACACAAGGCCTTACTCTTGAAACACCCATAGGATCATCATCAGCGTTAATTCAACTTAATACTGATATTCCGCATAAGGAGCTTGGAAACGGGTTGCTAGCTACAATTCTATTACCTTTTTGGGAAGAAGAGTCTGCCATAGTAGATAAATGCAGTTATTTTAACTTCATCCAGTCTATAACGTGGAATGATGTTCCTCAGTTAGGAAGTTGGCATGCTAGGGAAAGGAATAAAGGGGAATACCATCCAGCAAACGGAACATTTTATCCTAATGCACTATACGTTAATGGGAGAGCTACAAATGCAGCTCTTTGGCAACTCGGATCTGCTAGATGGATAAAAAGTGAATTTTATGCCGATTTAGAAGATCTAACTATGGCAGAGATACTAGAGAAAAGGGTTCCAATCAATAATTGAAAAGTAATTATTCTTGGCATTATTTTTAAGTAATGAATAA
>JAUILF010000035.1 GCA_030433135.1 Bacteroidia bacterium
TGCTAAGCCTCAACTAAAGATGTTTATTTCTATCTACTTGTGATTAATTCAATAACTCTTTTCCGATGAACCATGTATTTCGCCTGTTTCTGCTGATAAGTGTATTTTTTGGCCTGTTTTCATGTGCTAAGGAATTACCTCTTCCTGATGGACCAATAGATGATCCAGGAGCAAATTCCTATCCGGCGCAACTGACCTTTTCCGTTCAGGAGGTCATTCAGGGGGCCTTTTTTGAATATGATGCCTGGTTGAACCTGCCAGCAGGTTTTGAATTGGGCGTCGATCAAGTCGATCTGGTTCATCTTGTCAACGGCAATACAAACATCGTAGATGAACTGTACGACAATGGCGACCTTGACCTGCATCATGATGAGATCAAAGGAGATGGCGTCTATACGGGCAGAGGAAGTCTCACTTTGGAGACATTGGGTGAACACATCTTTCGTGTTATTGCCACTCCAGTCGGAGCCATGGAGCCTGTCATTGTTGCGGAGGCCAGAATTTTTGTCTTTACCGATGTACCCAGTTCGGCTTTGGTTTCTATAGAACAAGTACATAACCAATCAATGGGTATCCTGGAGCAGCACTTAATTTCAAATCCTGGTGATCTGGATGGTGGGCGGACTGCCATGATCAACTGGCTCGCTAATCAGAAGGATGTTATCTCGGCTGATGGATACCAAGGAAATGCAATCGAATTGTTCCATAAATCTGGACTTCATTCCATACTTGTTCTCAGTCAAGTCAATGCATATGGCAAGGCCATTACAAAAGGAGGAGTGAGTGGTAACCCTGGCCGACCTGAGGTTGTTCGTGTGCCAGTGGAAAAGCAGACCAGAGGATTGACCTTGCCAATTGAGCGGATGGGGCTGCGTGATGAGTCGGACAAGGATCGCATCGGTAACCGTAAGGTGCTGATCTATGCGCCCTTTGATGCGGCATTCGGGTCTGAAGAACGGCTTTCTACGAAGCAATATTTTTCAGATGCGACGTGTGGGGGATTTACTGTTGATGAATATATCAACCAGGAGGCGACTGTGGATGTAGTTTCAACTTTCCATCAGTATGGTACAATACATTTAACTACCCATGGGACAGGTGGACATTCTTTCCTTACTGGCGAAGTGGTTGATTCAAATAGTACAAATTATAAGGAGAAGTACAAAGCACTCTTGAAATCAGGTAAGCTTTGGGTTGCATCCAATGTAGTAGTCAAGGTGAATAATCAGGTTGAGATTAAGCGATCGGTATATGCAATAACAGCAGATTACATATCCGGTCTTCCTGGCAAGTTTCCGAATACACTTTTATACAATAGTTCTTGTGAGAGTACGAAGAGTGATGCATTGGAAAAAGCATTTTTAAACAGGGGCGTTGCCACCTATTTTGGATTCAGTGAAAATGTGACTGTTTCCTATTGCGAGGACATTGCGCATCGGATATTTAAAACGATTATTGACGAGGGCAAATCTACGGGTGAAGTAATTGTTAATACCCTGGATCCTTATACAGGCACCCCAAAAATTCCGGCAACATTTCAACTCCGTGGATCAGATAAATTGATGTATTCAAATACCTTTATCAATGGTGGCTTTGAAGACGGTTTCTACGGTTGGAATAAAGAGGGTGATGGGCGTTACATAGCCAAACTTGGAATGTTAAATCCACCTGAAGGCTTGTATATGGGGGTTATTTCTACTGGACTTGGTTTTACTACGGCTACAGGTAGTGTTTATCAAACGGTTAATATTCCAGACAGCATCTCCAAACTAAGTCTTTGGTACAATTATCTTTCTGAAGAATTCTTGGAATATATTGGATCACAATATCAAGATGAGTTCAAGATTGTCCTGCGTGAATCAAATGGTATTTCGCATGTTTTATATGCACGTACAATTGACCAAGTAGCAGCTGAATTTGGTGCAAGTGGTGGTAATCCTGGTGGATTGATTGAAGTCTCGCCTAACATTCAATTTGACCAGGGAGGTGTTTATATGACTGGATTCCATAAACTTGAATTTGATATTTCTGCATACAAGGGTCAATGTGTGACGATCATTTTTGCCTGTACCGACGTAGGTGATAGTATTTATGATACTGCGATACTGCTCGATGCGATAACCCTGAAATAGACGGATGATGTCCAGGTATAAGATTCTTTATTTGATTGCTTTTTGGGGATTCACTCTTCAATCTGTCTGTAATGACAAATTTTCATCCTCCAGGTTGGAGTCAAAACCGATTTTAGTGGAAATTATTGATCAGGGTTCAATCAGAAAAGTGATGTTGGAGGAAGAAGACAACCAGCAGGTTGGCCAGATACTGGATAAACTTGTTTCAGGGATTACAGAACCAGTTAAGTTGTTGATGTCTCCTAAAGACTGGCAGGATGCATTGGAATATGGGCGATTTATTCATGTCATGTATGCATCGAGGCACGAAATGATCTGTCGGGATGGCATTCGGCGATCTTTTAGTCATGTGTACATTGTACTAGATGGAGATTTGCAAGCACAACCAATTGGACAGCATGTTACGATGTTCCTGACCGATGAACCTGAAGCACCTGGTTCGCCCTATCAGGCAGCTGATGTTCGGCCTCAATTGGACACCCTGCTTGACCTTGTAGATTTCAAATTTGATTGATATGCGATCATCAACTCTCTTCTCTATAGCTATATTGGCGTTTCTCATGCTGTTTGTTTCATACCGTGTGAATGCGCAGCAACTCCCCTCCCAAAGAGGCTATCTGAATCAGGGTATTCTTTGGAATCCGGCATTAACTGCCCCGGGGAGCACATGGGAGACGGGTGCCTGTTATCAGCAGCAATGGATACAGTTTCCAGGTGCACCGAGCACACTGTATGTTTATGGTCAGGTTCCCTTTGTAGAGTTGAATATGTCTGCTGGTCTCGTCGCGTTTATGGATGAGGCTGGCCCTTTTCTGCAGGCAGGAGGGCAGGCGTCATATGCCTATAAGATCGCGCCCGGTTTTTTTTGGAAGGATCAGTTGTCGATCGGCATCAGTGGCAAGGCATCCCGGGTGCGATTTGATGCAAATCGGGTCGTGGCTTATGATGAGGGAGATGATCTGTTGTCCGAGGATCTTTCCGGAGAATGGGGCTTTGATTTTGGGGCGGGTATTTTTTACACCAGTCACAATACGTTTGATTTCGATCAGAACTCCTGGTATGCTGGAATCTCGGTTGATCAATTAAACCAGACGGTCTATCGGCTGGGAACAGATCATAGTGCTTATGGTAACCGGATGCACTGGCGGGCCCTGGCTGGGTACAGGTTCATCAAGTATTATCATTGTTGGGAGCCATCGATCTATGCCGATATGGTCGGTGGAGGGCTTTTCAATGTGGGTGGAGGTGTTCGTTATGAGCGGGATCGCCGGTTCTGGGTTTCTGTAGGTGGAGAGCTCGAGGGCCTGGCTCGTTTAGGACTGGGTTGGATCTTTAGTCCGACCCAGTTTGGATCCTCTAACATACTCATTGGGGCAGAAGCGGATTATGGACTTAGTTCTCTGGCTCGATATCAGGGTTTGAGTTATCAGTTTACTATGGCGTGGCGAGGGTTGCGGTAGGTATGATATTCTTAACTTTCGGTGAATACTATTTCATCCTATTCCATTGAAGTCATTAAAAGAACACTCATGAAGAAATACTTGTTTTCTGGAGTTTTCCTCTTGTTCAGTATGATAATTTTATTGGGGCAGCAAGTGCCCCAGTCATTCAAATATCAAGGTGTTGCTAGGGTAGATCAGGATGTTGTAGTGGGTCAGATTGGCCTGCGTCTAAGTGTGCATCAGGGCACATTAAATGGAAATATCGTATATAGAGAAGCTCATCAGACGACAACTAATGAAGTAGGTGTTTTTTCCGTGGAGGCTGGGAATGGTTCAGTTATATCTGGTACTTTCTCATCCATTGACTGGGGGGCTGGCCCCTATTTTTTAGAGGTTGAATTGGACCCTGCTGGTGGATCTGCTTATGTTGTTTTGGGTGCTACACAAATAATGAGCGTTCCATATGCTCTATATGCATCTAAGGCCGGATCAGTGGATGGGGATGCGGACCAGGATCCTCAGAATGAGATCCAAACAGTAAGTAAGTCTGGGGATGTAGTCACTTTGTCCAAGGGTGGTGGCACCTTTTCCGTTGATGATAATGACGCATCCGTGACGAATGAGATCCAGTTGTTATCAAAGAGTGGATCAAACTTGACCCTTTCTAAAGGTGGAGGAACAGTCAATGTAGATGACGCTGATTCGAATCCAACCAATGAGATTCAGTCTTTGAGTTTGAATGGTTCAAATTTGTCAATATCTAATAGTAATTCAGTTAACTTATCATCAATCATTAATTCAATATGGAAGTTGAGTGGAAGTACTGCATATTATAATGATGGAAATGTCAGCGTTGGGTCGGATCTTTTGGTTGGTGATGATATAAATGGTGACAAGTTTTATATATATTCTGGATCTTCGTTTGCTGGACTAGAAACGTATGATATCGATGGATTACTTGCTCAATTATCTAGGACTTCACTGGGTGGTGGCTATTTTGACACCAAAGGGCCGAATGGACAGGTAAATGTTAGGGCAAGTTCAAATACCACGAATCCTGATTATGGTTATCTAGGTGTGTTTGATAATTTGGGGAATGCTAAAAGTGGACTATATGTCAATAGCAATGGCACTGGCTATATATTTGCCGATGGAGCATCAGGTGGAGTAAAAGCATTCCGTATGACACATCCTTCTCATCCTGACAAGAAAATCTGGTATGCCTGTGTTGAAGGTCCCGAAGTCGCGGCATATGACCGTGGTACTGCATCATTGATTAATGGCGAGGCTTTTATTGACTATTCAGAATTGACTGGAATTATTATCAATCCTGAAACAGTAACGATTACCCTGACACCTCTTTCCTCCGAGACCTATGGACTTGCAGTTGTTGAAAAGACTCGGAGCGGATTCAGAGTGAAAGAATTGATGAACGGGACTGGGAATTTTTCTTTTGATTGGCATCTTACAGGTGTTCGTAAAGGTCATGAAGGCTTTAGAACCATAAGAGATGTGAGCGAAGATATGCCTGCTGGGCCAGCCCCACGACAAGATGATTGATGCAAATATTGGTTTTGACCTTGTACAGTTGATATGAAGAACAGAAGTATTTTTGTAGTCTTTTTTTTATTTGGATTGTTCACCACTCATGAATTATGTGGTCAGTCTGTATTGGAGAGAGAAGTGATCTGTTCTACAGGTGATGAATTTAGTGTTGGGGAAATCTCTCTTTCATGGACATTAGGTGAGGTTATGGCAGATAATTTAGCTTCAGGAAATATCGTATTTGTTCATGGATTTCAACAATCCAATAATTGTGTTGCAGATGGTCTGGTAAGTGTTGAAGTGGATACTCTGGATTGTTTGACCACTGAAACTTCAATCTTTATATCTACGTCTATTGAGTCACCCGTGTTTACATGGATTTTTCCTGGGGGAGCTATAAGTAATGAAGCGCAGCCCATCGTGAATCAACCGGGAATATACAAGCTAAACATAAAGGATGGGTCGGGATGTAGAAGAGATACCTTGATTCAGGTTAACCAGAATATTGTGATTCCAGAAGCTAATATTGTAAACCTTCTCGATACGTTGACTTGTATTACTCCAGAAATTGTACTGGTTGGAGATACAGATCAGCCTAATGGCTCAACCAGTTGGTCAAATGCTACTGCGAACATTCTCAGTCTGACAAATGAGGTGGCTATATCTGTTCCGGGTGTATATACATTTACTGTTACTGGTTCTAATGGTTGTTCCAATGGCGCAAATGTGCAAATTTATATAGATACACTCTCTCCGATGGTGACAAGTGTTATGGGTGGCACACTGGATTGCCAGGTGGATAGTATCCAGCTACAAGGATTATCAGCGAGTAATGATGATTCATTTCAATGGTTTGACCCTCAGGGATTCCCCATTGGAGTAGGCTCACATCCTTTTGTCAGCCAGGCAGGGACGTACAATTTTGTTGTTACAAATACACATAATGGTTGTACCTCCAATGCGCTAGTAGAAGTGGAGGCTTCAAATGATATTCCTGACTTGCAGGTGAGCAGTCCAGGTAAAATTACTTGTGACCAAAAGGAAGTTATTCTTTCTGCAAGTAGTACAACACCAGGTGTAGTCGCTATATGGTCTTATGGTTCAGTTGTGATTGACAGTAGCTTCCAAAGTACCGTCAATCAACCCGGCTATTACAAAATCCTGGTTTATAATCCACAAACACTTTGTGACCAGCAAGCGTCAGTGCTCATTGAAGAAGATATCACACCCCCATTGCTTACGGCAGATGATGGTCTTCTGGATTGTACGCATCCTGAAGTGGTTTTGGAGGTGAATAGTATTCCTGAAGATGGTTTGATTTATTACTGGGTAGATCCCTCTGGTGTGGTTTTAAATGAAAATGGACCGGACATTCAAATAAGTCAGCCAGGCACTTGGCGTGTTGAAGGTATAAATAGTGAAAATGGCTGTAGAGATACTATTTCTATTGAAGTAACTCAGGATATTAGCCTACCACACGTAGACTTGGAAGTGGCGCCTGTTGATTGCTTTGATCAAATAGCCAGTTTGTCTGGGTATTCTACGACACCAAACACTCAACTTCAATGGATAGGTCCTGATGGTTCAATTATTGGTTCAGGAGAGTCGATCACTGTCAATACTTCCGGGGAGTACACTTTGAAAGTGATTGGCGAAGATGGTTGCAGTGCTAATCAGTCGGCCCAAGTGCAAGTAGGTGTTGAGCACCAGCTTCCTAATGTGATCACCCCGAATGGAGATGGAAAAAATGATCAGTTGATCCTGGAGTTTTGTGGAGCAATACCTAGTGATCCTTTAAGTTTGGTTGTCTTTAATAGATGGGGGCAAATTGTATTTGAATCTGATCAATATGACCATAGTTGGGGTGGAGATAATAATGGTTCTATTCTTCCTGACGGGTCGTACTATTATGTTGTGAAGGTTCATGATTTAATAATAAAGGAATCTCTTTCTATCCTGAGATAGTACGCTTATCTAAATGCGTTAGACGGACTTCTAATGTTGAATAGTGGTTTATAAACTTAAATATCTACGTGTGATCTCAATCTAAAGAACTTTTATATAAGTAGCATTACTCACTGATTCAATTTCTTTCAGATGATTTATTCATTAGCGATCGATTAATTCCAGTGGTTAAGGTCCTTTTCAGGCGTTTTAAATGTTATTTCATGAGAATGTTTTGGTCCGTACTTCTTTGGTCTATTACTTGCTTGTCGATATCGGCGCAGCTTGACCTCAGCATTAATCCTGCATCTTCAAATTTGTCTGTTGGAGAGGAAATGTTATTTGTAGTACAAGTTAATGATGGTTTTACTGATCTGGTTGGTGTCGAATTTACCGTATCTTTTGATGAGTCCAGGTTGGAGTATGTGGATGCTTCGGTACTTGATACGTCAAATAGTGATATTTCATTGAACTATTTCCCTCCACCTGGCAGCCCATCTGTAGGGCCTGGGGTAAAGATTAGTTTTTATGATTTCAATCTTTCAGGTGTGTCAATGCCTGATGGGAGTGACTTTCTTTCGATAACTCTGCGTGCAACTGCGCCTGGTACTGCAAGTATTGAGATTATTTGTGAGCCATCCCGACCCTGTGAGGCTATAAATGATCAATTTATTGATATAGGTATTAATAGTTCAACATCAGCGACTGTTAATATTGGTAGTGGATCTGGATGTTGGACATTGGCGGGGCCGACTACATCAAATACTCTGAACGATATTTACGTTTCACAGGATAATTCCAAGATCTGGATATGTGGCAGTAGTGAGCAGATTATCCAGTCATTCGATGGCGGCAATGGGTGGTCTATCAAAGGAGGGGGTAGTAATACTTTATACTCCGTTCATGGTAATAATTCTGGATTGGGATGCGCAGTAGGACTGGGCGGTACTGTATTAATTACAAAAAATGGAGGCATTTCGTGGTTGAATTATGGAGATGCTGGATCTGGAGCATTATACGGAGTTAGTGTTTTGGAGAATGGATATATATGGACTGTTGGTCAGGGCGGAAATGCTTATCGGACTAAAAGCAAGAATGGAACCTCATGGGATCCATATGGAAAGATAAATACAGGTGGGATACATCTTAGGGATGTTTATTTTCTTGACAATAATGTTGGTTGGGCTGTTGGAGACGATGGGAGTGTGTTTTCAACTGACGAAGGCAGTAATCCAAACCTGTCTACTTTGGATTGGTATAAAAAGGATATTGGCATATCACCAAATAGTGATCTCAGATCCGTATTTTTTCTCGATCAATATTCAGGTTGGATAGTCGGATATTCACTTGTTCAGAATGTATATAAAGGTGTGATTTACAAGACTGAAAATGGTGGTCTTTCATGGGAGTCACAAGAGTTTTCTTCGCCCACCTCATTTCAGGATGTATACTTTATAAGTGAGGATAGCGGAATTGTTGTTGGTTGGGATGGGTCCATATTTCGGACGAATAACGGAGGGGCAGATTGGGTTGAAGAATATTCAGGTGTGAGTGAACCATTATTTGGAGTTTCTTATGCCGGTAATAGTCAAGTATGGGCCGTAGGATCGAGTGGCACCATTTTGAAAACGGGTAATATGGGGAGCGTTTCTATCAATGCCAGTTCTCCATGTGAGGGTGAAACACTGTTTCTTTCTGTTGGTGGAATTAATGGATCTTATATTTGGGAGGGACCTAATAATTTCACATCAAATATATCTGATCCTAGTATTTCCAATGTTTCCACTCTGGCTTCTGGGTTGTATTCTGTGTCGATTAGTGACGGTGGTTGCATGACTACAGGAACGATAAATATATCTATTAAGCCAAAACCTGATGTAAAAGCTATGGGTGGTGTTCTTGATTGTAATACAGGAAGTATTCAACTTCAAGGTGTTTCTAATACACCCGGTGTCACATTCAGTTGGGTTGGCCCAAATTCTTTTTCTTCAACACTACAAAACCCCTTTGTGTCTGTTGAAGGAGAGTATGTCCTAACAGTTGCTTCTCCTAATGGTTGTACTCGTTCAATGGTCACTCAGGTTACATCAGACGGGAGCTTACCTTCTGCAGAATTAACTTCTCCCAATGGGTTAGAGGTTACTTGTGCGAATACCTCGGTTCTTTTACAGGGTGAGTCTAACCAGAATGCAACCTTTAACTGGTATTTGAATGGAAGTCCTGTCGGAGCGGGCGCAAGTATTAGCGTATCGATGGGTGGTACTTATCTACTTGTAGTTACTTCTGCGGTTAATGGTTGTACGAATACGCAATCAGTTGATGTAGTTGAAAATATAGAACCGCCTATGATTCAGGATATTCAAGGAGGCACCATAGATTGTCTTTCTGGAAGTTTATCCCTTTCTGTAAGTGCATCCCCATCAAATGTCACCTTTCAGTGGGCAGGACCAAATGGGTTTCAATCTAATATGAAGACCCCTATTGTCTCTGTACCGGGTGTTTATACTGTCACAGTTACTCGGGAAAACGGATGTACAGTCCAACAGTCAGTTGAAGTTGATCAGTCTTCTGATGTGCCAGAGAATGTTCAAGTGAGTTATACAGATATCCTGGATTGCAATCATCCATCTACTCAGGTGCAGGTGTCAAGCACCACCTCTGGAGTCTTGTATTCCTGGAGTGGTCCTGGAGGGTATACTAGTTCTACTGCTATTAATACAGTTTCAATACCAGGGATATATTACGTGACTGTAACAGATCCTGTGAATCATTGCATCGTTCAAGGTCAAATAGATGTACTTCAAGATATTTCTGTTCTTGATATTGAAGGGATAGTAACTGTGAATTCGGATTGTGATGCCGGTACAATTACCAAGAAAGCAGAATTTGGGTCAGTACCATTAAGTGTAGAGTGGTTGGATGAGAATGGTCTAGTTGTATCTGAAAACAATGAAATTGTGATTTCTGAGGCAGGGAGTTATAGAATATATGTGACAGGGTACAATGGTTGTGTGGCTGAACAGTTGATTATAATATCTCAATCGGATCTTCCCCTTCCAATTGTTTATTCTGTCAAAAAGGATGTTATTGATTGTGAAACTGGACAATCCCTATTGACAGTTGAGGCAACGACTTATTTTGATAGTATTGTCTGGTATGATCCAAATGGTTCTTTGGCTGGAATGGGAGGTAGCTTTACGGCACTTCAAAGTGGGTCATACCATTTAGTCATTACCAATACGGATGGTTGTCAATCTGAAATGGACATTTTTATTGAATCTGCAGGTGGGGGGTTACTGCCGACTGTCATTACCCCAAATGGAGATGGGTATAATGATCGGTTGACTTTTAGGCCTTGTAATTCCCAGGCTGGGTCGAGTGTGAAATTGCGTGTATTCAACCGTTGGGGCGGGATATTATTCGAGTCACAAGACTATCAGAATGATTGGCCAAACGCAGATCAGTCAATATTACCTTCTGGCTTGTATTTCTATATAGTTGAGCTCTCTGGTATTCAGATAAGGAGGAATTTGTCTGTTCTACGTGGAAGAAACTAGATTAGAGGTTTGCAATTATTGATGTAATTTCTAATAATAGGGCTATGAATAATTTAAGGTTAATGCTTGTGAAGTGTATACTCCTTTTCTTTGTTTTTACATGGATAAATCTGAATGCGCAACCCGAAGTTACCAAGTTAATGACTGTCGGAGAGCCGATCAAGCAAGTGATTGGTTTGGAAAAATATGATATCCTTGGAGTAGCAACCGAATCGACATTAATCATTTCAACAGATGGGGATGAAGTGAGCTTTACTTCTTTGACATATGAACTTTCAGGGTCCTCCTATCAAACAGACGCTTCCCTGATCACGGAAATGGCGATTACCAGGTGGGGTAGAATCATAGTGTCCACTTCAGATGGGCATTTATTGATGTTTGAAGATGGGATTTTGGTTGCTGGGTTTCCACTAGTAGTCAGAGACCTCTATTCTACTGGGGCAGGAAACCTGGGTGATATCGGTACTTATGGCATTGTGTTAATTGGTAAGGATTTCTATCCGGTTCGTTTTTATGATGGATCTGGTGATTACAACAAAGTGGATATTTTGTTTAATGATTCTGACAATGGCCTTGCTTCACTATATTCCAACGAGGATCCTTCATTACTGGCCATTTCAGAAGGTTACAGTGTTTTTGTAAATCCAGATAATCCCTCACTGCTTATTAGCTATTTGAGTGGGCATGAGATGACCCTTCATGATCAGTTTAATTCAGTGATTCCCTGCTCATCTGTGATTGACGTGGTTTGTCCAAATCGCTATCTCGTCAATCCTTGGGATAGTATTGGGGTTTACCGCCAGATTTATTTACTGTGTGAGGATGGAGATGTATCATATGTGACTATTCACGAGAAGGACTTTGTAAAGGAGTGGACTCAATCTGACTGGGATGTGGTGAACCTGCCTTTCCCAGACAAGGTTCTCCGCATGCATTCATCAAAACCTACGTTAACTACGGATGCATTTGATCGATTTTCAATTTATGGCAGAACCAGTGGCGAGGAGAATGGACTTGTTGTGATCAATCCATACATCAAGACTGTATGCCAGATCGATCTTCCGGGAACCGGAGTGATATCCGACTTATATGTCGATCTCGGGTATATACTTTACGCCAGTGTTGGGAAGGATGTTTACAAGGTTAATTTAGAAGACGTGCCGTGTGAAGGAAGTACTTCAATTGGGGATGTTCCAGAGCAGAAAGAGAATGGACTTGTCGTTTTCGGAAACCCTGCATTGGATTGGGTAGGTCTCAGGATAGATTCGAGGCTGTTTAAGGGGGTGTTGTTAGCCAAAATGTTTGATCAGCTAGGGCAAGAAGTTCCTGTTTTCTATACAACTACTGACATGGGTATTCAGTTCAGTGTCTCCAACTTACCCTCCGGGCCCTATACAGTTCAAGTATGGGATTCCTTTGGTAGAATGTCTTCCACGACAATCTTAAAAGTGAATTGATTGGTGTATTTAATATTGTGAAATTCTATATTTATTGGAGGATTAAATTATGAATTTGATGCCTGGATTGCATCGGATAAAATCATATGTTTATTATTTTTTCGTAACACTAAACTATTTATTTATGAGAACGATGAAGTTTCTACTAGTACTTTTTGCTTTTGTAGGTTTTAGTCAGATGAGCCATGGGCAGACAATTGAAAAAGGTGTTTTTTCTCCTGGTTTGTTTTTTACCTCAACTGCCGGTGGACAAGGAGGTGGCCCATCAATCGGGATATCATTTTCCTATTATTTGGCGAATGACCTGGGACTTGGTCTGAATGCTTTGAGCTTTGTGTTTGGGGATGATTATTCTTCTTCTACATTTGGCCCTTATGCACGTTATTACTTTGCTTCAAGTTCCTTTTATGGACAGGCTGGAATTACTTTTACATCTGTCAAGGTGGGAGATGAAAGTGATTCTGTAACTGGATTGAATCTGGGAGCAGGGTACTCCTTTTTTATTCACGATGATATTGCTATTGAGCCATCTCTTGCAATAAATAGGGGTGACGATGTGACTATAGTTTCTATGGCAATCGGAGCATCATTTCTTTTTTAATGAATTGTATTTGCGCCTTCGTAGAACCTCATTGAGCTGAGGTTGAATTTGATATGGTTAAAGTATGCCAGTTGAATTATTTCAACTGGCTTTTTTATAGGGTCATGCAAGGCACAAGTCTAATGTGTGAAATCACCAGTTCGTCAGAGTGCTAAGAATTAACCAAGTAGTGGGATGTTTATCGTGAGGTACAGGATTCGATAAATTTTGGGCAGATGTTTGATTCAAGAATAAGGTTATTTGTTTGTTCCTTGTATTGTTTAAATTAGGGCGCTTAAGATTAAACAGGTCTCTGTGAAAATATTTGTAAAAACGGTGTTCTCGGAGTGCGTTAAATTGGTTAGCACACAATTTGTGTTATTGTTCGATTAGAAGAATTACTCTGAAAGGAGTTCTCGTTTTCATTGGATGAGGTATTTTGATATGGCATCAGATACACTTTTAGGTGTCATATACCACGATGACACATGCGGTTCAATTGTGTAGCTGAAAATCACACTCAAGATCAACCATGGAAGTAACAATACATCCTGTATGATGCGTTGTTAGGGGTCAAAGGTTACGAATCTGCTAATACTGACCACACCGAATGAATCAACGGGATGTTGACTGAATTGATGTTTTGGTATATCCATTGTGGTTCGTTTTGGGCATCCCAGATATACCCATCTATTTGGTGGAATGAAGACACTACAATGTGGCACCTACTTTGAATTGGCTAGTGATTCCTAATTTGACGTTATTAATTGGTGACTTATGCGTATACTACTTTTCCTGGTCGGTTTTCTGATCCCATTCTTGGCGATTGCCCAGCCTCCCTTTCAAAAGGTCTTTGATAATGGTCAGGCCTCTTCTCAGGCGCTTACCGCCACATCAACCCCGGACGGTGGTTCTGCCTTTCTGGGGATCATGGAAGTCGTTGGTGCCGGTTCCGAAGTGATGGTGACCAAATTGAGTTGTGCAGGAGATCTGCAGTGGGTCAAACTTCTGGGGTCTTCTTCCACTGTGGATAATGTCTTTCCGGAAATCAGAAGTGACCAGAATGGACGCATTTGGTTTGCATCCAATGTGGGGGTGTATCAGAATTACGATGGTATTCTGGGGGTATTGTCACCTGATGGTGACCTCTTGAATGCGGTCAGGATTGGGACACCGGGACGAAATGACCAGTTATTCGGGTTGGCTCTGGATACCATGGGTCATGTCTATGTAACAGGAGCGACCAATTCCTGGGGGGCAGACAAATTCGGGAGCACTTCCTACACGGATGTGTTTGTCGCCTGCCTGGATACCAACCTGAATATGATCTGGGCCCGCACTCTGGGGAACCCGCAAAACATCGATACGGGATTCAGTCTTGAACTAGATCATCAAAATCGTCCTGTGATCACAGGCAGATATATTGTCAACGGCACCTTCTTCGGATTTTGCCTGCGGATGACGCCTGATGGAAACGTCGATCTGTTCAAAGGATTTGGTGAGTCTGTTGTGCCTCATCGGACATACGGCTATGGCATCAATACGACGACGGATGGCCATATTCTGTTGACAGGGAGTACGACCCTGAATAAAGTGAATCACCAGAGTACGGGGGATGTCTACCTCATCAAAATGGATGAAAACGGGAACCCGGTGTTCGCCAATATCTATATCCCGACGGTCGGTTCGGACAACTCCGAGAGTGGCTCTTCCGTGGTGGAGACTTCAGATGGCCGATATGCTATTGGCGTTCCAACCATGTCCTTTTCTGCCTTTACCCAGGGATTTGTGCCCAACAAGAATGCGGTCTTCGTGACCGAATCTGATGGTCAGATCTCAGAGGCTAAATTGTATAATACGGGTGGGTCTCACTATACCAAGATTCAAGAGCGTCCAGGTGGTTTTTTATTCTCCAATTTTTCGACGAATTATGGAAGCCCCTCCTTTTTCAAACCACTCATTATTGCTACTGATGATGCGTTGGTGAGCGGATGTAATGAAATTAATGTGACCTCTCAACTCCAACTGGTCAATGAAGGATGGGAATTTACCGATATCACGTACAATACCGATACCAGTTACACGATACAACCCTATACCATTTCTTCTGAGTATGCCTATCAATTGGTCCAGGTACTTTGTGAGACTCCAGAAGATGTTTCCGGCGTGTGGGATGTACCGGATACGCTGTGTATTGAAGAGCCGTTACTCGCCACAGGTGAAGGAAATGATGCAGTGATCAAACAGACCTGGGATATGGGTGACGGGACCATCTTTACAGATGTATTGGAGGTTACCCACATGTACACCGAAGGAGGGACCTATGACGTTTCGATGCGTCTGGAATGGAATTGTGCATCCCTGGACTTCAACCAGCAAGTAGTGATCCTTCCCAATGGTCTCACCGAGATCGATACAGTCGTATGTTTGGGGAAGAGCTATTTTGCAGGAGGGGCTGAGCAGACAGTAGAAGGAATATACTTGGATACTCTGGCAGGTATATACTGTGACAGTATTATTGCAACCTCTCTTTCATTTTTTCCTAATGATGTCACAGAAATTGATACTGTAATTTGTTTAGGGAAAAGCTACTTCGCTGGTGGGAAGGAACAGACGATTGAGGGAACCTATAAGGATACTATCCCTGGAGAGCTTTGTGATATTATCATAGTCACCAACCTCTCGCTAATGGACTGTGATTGTGAATATCCTCTTCCCACAGTAATTACCCCGAATGGTGATGGTAAAAATGATCGATTGATTTTTGAATTTTGTGGATCATTAGCAACTTACCCTATTAAGCTTATAGTGTTCAATCGTTGGGGTAAGAAAGTTTTTGAGTCAGATCATTATGATCACGGCTGGGCAGGAGATTCGGATGGAAGGGGATTACCTGAGGGTTCATATTTCTATGTTGTTCAAGTACAAGATGTACTGATTAAACGCCCACTATCAATTTTGAGGTAATGTTTGTGAGTATGTTGTGTGTTAAGGTTTGGAGGCATTATTGAGATTGGCCAAAATATTGAAATTATTATTTGTGATCATGCTATCCTGAAATATTCGATAAATAGCATTACCCGATATGTAAGCACAGGTTGTTTGGAAATGGTCAAATTGTAACTACAAATAATGAAATAGTTATTTTTTTGGGATTGGGAGTTATTTGATACTTGTGACAGACTTCAATGAGTATGTGGCTGATCATTTGATACTTGTATTTGAATGGAATTGTTTCATCCCTGTTGCCGATGCTGTTTTATGGAGAGTGATTGATTGCAAAGCCAGAAAGTCCTATAGGTTGTAGTCAATAATTTATAATTCTATAGCCGAAACTATTATTGGCTTGATGTTTTACTCTTTGTTTTTTAGCCTTCCTTCTACCGAGCAACCTGCATCATTATTGCTTCCCAACGTAAGTGGAAAATAATTGGTTTCATCCTTGTCAAGTTTCACTGTAAAGCTATCATGTCGATAAAAATCCGGTTTTGTTAAACTCGTAATTTTTATTGTTCCACCAAGTGTGTTGGTTATATTATTAAAATTTATATTACCTGTGCAATTTAGTGGATCGCCATCATAGTCAACCCCTGTTCCTGAGATAGAAAAAGTATTCGAACTAGATGTTGGGAATGTTAAGTTTAGGGTGATAGCGTCGATAGATTCTCCTTCACACCTTAAAGAAAGACTCCACTCGCCACTAATATCAGCGTTTATTCTTGTTATGCCCCATTTCTTGGAGTCGCCAAACCAGTATGGATTGGTTGTAGCTATTCTTCTAGGACCTCTGGTAAGAGAACGATTCTTTTGACAGTCTATGTTATCACGTCCAATTGAGCCATTTGATTGCAGAACTGAAATATTTCCACTAGAAGACTTTAGTATGATTCCAATATGAGTAGCAATATTATTTGAATTCAGCCAGTAAATAATATCTCCTGTTTCAAAACTTGAGACTGGTATTTGGCCAAGTTCTTCAATTCTGATTTTCTTAAGTTCGGATATCGAAGACTCTATTGCATTTTGCAATACGGAAGCTTTTCTTTGTGAATTGGCTGGGCCTATAATAAATGGGATGGCATTTTGGATAAATAATTGGTAAATAAACCCTGAGCAATCGAGACCATAAACACTTTCGTTTATGCATTTAGTTCCTGGGCCAGGAGGCTTTTGTCTGACTTTATGATTCTTTGATCCCCAGGAATATGATAGGCCATTTTGATTCGGTTTTCCTATCCCATCATCGGGAAACTGATGTAATTTTCTTTTTGTTAAATAGAGTGCTTGTTTACATAGTTGCTTGATAAGTAGATTTCGAGCATCCTGGGGCCCAAGGTTTTTGTATATGTCATTGTTATTTCTGATTTCGGCATTATTATTTGAGATAGAATCTAATTCGTATAGAAAATCTTCAAATATTTCGCCATTCGGCAATATTATCGTGGAAGAGTCAAACCCGATGGCCTCAGGCATGTTGTCTAGTAGTTCTACCTCTTCTTCAGTAAGTGCTTCAGGGTTTCCATCTTCAGAAACTGGAATTTCTTTTGCACATGAAGCTAGAATCATGCAAATAATTAGAACTGTTGCGAGCCGTGTATTGAATTTATCGTAATACATAATTTGGGCTTAGATCCTAAAAAGTAGCGATTCGTATATCTATAAATATAGTTAATTTGTTTAATAGCGCAGTTATCGTTCTTCGGGCTGTTTACAGGTGGATTACATTATTGCTTTAATCTTATACTGTATGATTAGGCAACATTTATTCTTGCTGAACGTATATAGCATGTCTGTCAATGTATTGAAATGCATTGTACCTTTGGTGCTTTGAATTGTGTAATATGTCTAGAGTATTGATAATCAGTATCTTATACTTGGGTCTATCTGTTTCGGCAGCTGCGCAGATCGGATACGAACTCGGCGGATTCCTGGGTGCAGGCTGGTATTTCGGAGATCTGAACCCCGACTTCAGCCTCAATCATCCCGGACCGGCGATCGGTGTGATCGGAAGACACAACTTCAATGATCGGATCGGTGTGGCCCTTACAGGGAATTACACCTTTGTGGAAGGCAATGATGCCTGGTCGGAGAATCCCTATCAACGGGCACGAAATCTCAGTTTCCGCTCCAATATCTTTGATGTGGGGGGGCGCTTTGAATTCAATTTCATGCGCTACAAACACGGCAGCCAGGACTACTGGTTTACGCCGTATGTCTTCGGTGGCCTTTCTGTCTTTGTCTTCAATCCAAAGGCCAAACTCGACGGGGAGTGGTATGCGTTACGCGACCTGGGCACTGAAGGCCAGTTTATCGGCGAGGAATATTATATCCTCCAACCCGCTTTGAACTATGGAGTGGGGTTGAAATTTGATCTGAGCTACGAATGGTCCATCAATATCGAGATCGATGCCCGGAAGCTGTGGACAGACTATCTGGATGATGTCTCTACGGTATATGCTGACAAGCAGGAAATTGAAGCCTTGCGCGGACCTATCGGTGTTGCACTTTCGGATCGGTCCATTCCCGACTCCAACTTCCCCCAGATCGGGGAGGCCGGACGGCAGCGGGGTGACAGTCAGAACAATGACATCTATGGTATGGTGAAGATCGGACTGGTCTACTACTTCGGTGAAATTCGCTGCCCGGAAATCCTGTATTGAGTTGATCTCCGTCCAAATCAGCTGAAAATCCCCCATCTTGCTGGTTTCTCCCCCGATTTGGTCCTAACTTTGGTGGTTTATTACTCGCGATAACCCTGCCTTGATGATGACCTGGATCTTTCTCTTGACCAGCCTCTTTTTTTCCGGAAATGATCCGGATACCCGGATAGCGGAAAGCCTGCTCCAACAGGGCCTGGCCGGTCAATCAGCTTCCTTCATTATCGTTTTGCATGACCAGGCGGATCTACGCCCGGTGCGGTCCTTGACCGGCAAGCAAGCCAAAGGCGAAAAGACCTTTGCCCTTCTGCAGCAAAAAGCAATATCCACACAGGGGTCCATCCTCCGCTTTTTAAAAGATCAGGGTGCTCCGGCCCAATCCTTCTACCTGGTCAATGCCGTACGTTCCTATGGTGACCTGTCCCTGATGCGACGCATCGCAGGAATGCCCGAGGTGGCATTGCTGGTTGCAGATGCCCCGATCCGGGTGGAACCCGTAGTGGAGGAAGCAGTAGCCAGCCTTCGGGAGTTCGAGAGCGTGACCTGGGGTATTTCCCGGATCCAGGCGGACAGTGTATGGAAGATGGGATACACGGGCCAGGGCGTGGTGATCGGTGGCCAGGATACCGGTTACAAATGGGATCATGAAGCCTTGATACAGAACTACAGGGGGTGGAACAACGGCGCGGTTGACCATCAGTACAACTGGCATGATGCCATCCATGAGTTGAATCCCCTGAACATGGATACCACCAGTAATCCACTGAACAATCCGTGCGGCCTGGATGTGGATGTACCCTGTGATGATCACAACCATGGCACCCATACCATGGGCACCATGGCCGGGATCGACAGTACGAATCAGATCGGGGTGGCACCAGGCGCCACCTGGATCGGTTGTCGGAATATGGAACGCGGCTGGGGTTCACCCTCCACCTATATCGAATGCTTTGAATGGTTTCTGGCTCCGACCGACCTGGACAATGCCAATCCGGATCCGTCGAAAGCGCCCCATGTGATCAACAACTCCTGGTCCTGCCCGGTGAAGGAAGGTTGTGACCCTTCCAACTTTGCCCTGATGGAGATGGTGGTGGACAACCTGAGGACGGCGGGCATCGTGGTCGTTGTTTCGGCTGGAAATACAGGTCCGGGCTGTGGTAGCCTGGACAGGCCATCAGCGATCTTCGAAAGCAGTTTTGCCATTGGAGCCAGCATGCAGAATGATACCATTGCCGGCTTCAGCAGTCGTGGACCAGTGACTGTAGATGGTTCTCTCCGGATGAAGCCTGATGTGGTCGCACCCGGAGTGGGTGTTAGATCCTCCATCCCTGGTGGCTATGCCAGCTGGGCAGGAACCAGTATGGCGGCCCCCCACGTCGCCGGAGCAGTGGCCCTGATCCTGTCTGCCCGCCCTGATCTGGCAGGGGAAGTGGATGCCATCGAAGCCCTTCTGGAATCAACAGCTAAGGTCGTCCTCTCTGCGGATACCTGTGCCGGCTCTCCGGGCACGCTGATCCCCAATCATACCTACGGATGGGGACGGATCAATGTGTTTGAGGCCGTGAAAAAAGCCCTGGAAAACAGTGCAACCACGGACCCGGAGCAGGTGGACGCCCCGGAGGTCTGGCCAAACCCGTTCCATCGGGAAATGACCCTTTATTGGAAGGATCAACTCGGGGCAGCAGCGATCAGACTCTATGATCTCTCCGGAAAACTTGTCTTTGCCATACCGGAAGTGATCCTTTCAGGAGCAGGGACGGTCATCCCCGTTTCGGATATCCCGCCCGGGTTCTATTTTTTGAATGTGCAGGTGGACGGGAAGCAATTCACCAGGAGAGTGGTCCATTATTGAACGAAAAGTACGGGTTATGCGACTGATGAATCTGGTCAACAATGACGAACTGAAAAAGCGACTGGAAGAGGACTCCACTCCCCGGATCACCTTGTCGTTCTATACCTATGCCAATATTGTGAATCCCGATTTTTTTCGGGATCATTTTTACTGGCGGTTGAGTCAGTGTGGCGTCTACGGGCGCATTTATGTGGCTGCTGAAGGTGTGAATGGTCAGATCTCCATTCCCGAGGAAGAGCACGAGCACTTCAAGGAGGCCATGGATGAGATCGATTTTCTGAAGGGGATCCGCCTCAACTACGCCATCGAGGATGATGGAAAGTCCTTTTACAAGCTGAATATCAAGGTGCGTAAAAAGATCGTTGCAGACGGGTTGAACGATGCCACATTTTATGTGACCAAGAGGGGAGGTCACCTGTCCGCCAGGGACTTTAATGAACTGACCGAGAATCCTGAGACCATCATTGTAGATATGCGGAATCACTACGAGAGTGAGGTGGGTCACTTCGACGGTGCCATTCTTCCCGAAGCGACGACCTTCCGGGAAGCATTACCCATGGTGAAAGACATGCTGGCCGATCGCAAGGATAAACCGGTGGTGATGTACTGCACTGGAGGTATTCGGTGCGAAAAGGCAAGTGCCTGGATGAAGCACAATGGTTTCGAACAGGTCTACCAACTGGATGGCGGGATCATCGAATATGCCCGTCAGGTGGAACAACAGGGCCTGGTCAACAAATTTGTCGGCAAGAATTTCGTGTTTGATGAACGATTAGGCGAACGGATCTCAAATGAAGTGATCGCGCGCTGTCATCAATGTGGCGACCCCTGTGATACCCATGTGAATTGTGGCAATGATGCCTGCCATCTGCTGTTTATTCAATGCCCGAAGTGTGCGGAAAAATTCGAACATACCTGTTCGGAAAAATGCCGGGACTTCAACAAGCTTTCCGAAGAGGATCGCCTGGTGCTGCGGAAGACGGAAAAGTTCAATGGGTCTGCCTTCGGAAAGGGCCGATATCGGGCCCATAAGTCGGTCGATGCACTGCGTTAGCCTCCTTCGTCTATGAACATTGCCATTTCATCGAAGGGGTGAATCTGTTCCGTACAGACATTGTAGATTTGAACTGAATGGCACCGTTATCAGAAACCATCCGTCAGGCTTTCCAGTCGATCAAGGGCAACTTGTTGCGTACAGTCCTGACCCTGTCGATCATTGCCTTTGGCATCATGGCCCTGGTGGGTATTCTCACGGCCATCGATAGTATCATCTATTCCCTGAGTGATAACTTCTCCTCCCTGGGCGCCAATTCATTTTCAATCTCACCGAAAGGGAATGAATTGGGTGGACGCCAGCATGGTCGCAGGCTTAAAGCCGGAGAGGTGATCTCATTCGATCAGGCCATGTCCTTCAAGGAGCGATACCAGTTTCCGGCGCACGTCAGTGTATCCTTTACCGGTACGAACAACGCAGAAGCCAAGTACAGAGATAAAAAGACCAATCCGACCATTCGACTCACGGGGGTTGATGAAGAATTCCTGTATGTCAATGGATATGATCTCGAAATAGGTCGAAATTTTGTCCCGACAGAGATCGAAGGGAATGCCCAGCGTGCGATCATCGGGATGGATATAGTCGATCTGCTGTTCAATGAACAGCCGGAAAAGGCGATGGATCAAACCATCTATGTCGGCAATCGAAAATACAAGGTGATCGGTATCCTGCAGTCCAAGGGGTCGACCATCAACCAATCCAGTGACCGGGTGATCCTGGTGCCGATCACTGCAGTCAAGGAAGCGTATGGCACCCGAAATACGAATTATGGCATTTCCATCGCGGTCAATCAAGCCACTGATCTGGAGGAAGCATCTGATGCGGCCATCGGGTTATTCCGGGCGGTTCGCGGGTTGCGCTTGAATGAGCCGAACGATTTCGAGATCTTCCAGAGCGACGGTCTGGTCGCCATACTGAAGGAGAATACCGTTCAAATTCGGCTGGCAGCTGTGGGGATCGGCATCATCACACTGTTGGGCGCGGCAATTGGCCTCATGAACATAATGCTGGTGGCTGTCGCGGAACGAACCAGAGAAATCGGGGTGATCAAGGCCCTGGGAGCAAAGAACCGGGATATCATGATCCAATTTCTGGTAGAGGCTGTACTGATCTGCCAGTTGGGTGGCGTACTCGGTGTCATCCTGGGTATCCTTGCTGGCAATCTGGTGTCCCTGTTGATCGGTAGTGATTTTATTATTCCCTGGGCCTGGATGTTGCTGGGGATTATCACGACTACAATCGTCGGGTTGATCGCAGGGCTCTACCCCGCTGCAAAAGCCAGTCGACTGGATCCGATCGAATCGCTGCGATACGAATAATCTGTACCCACGATACGCTGAAGCATACTTATTCGCCAGAGGGTATGCCCTCTGGTTGAACGTTCGTTGATTCATGACGAATAGACGACAATCGCTTCAACTTGTCTACATGTGCTTCCAGTTTGATCCGACTCAAAATGGCCATGTTGACCAGCAGGATCAGGGAGAACACAAAAAAGATCTGGGAGTAGGTAAATTGACTTTTCAAGGGTCCGAGTAGACCGGCACCGGATGAAATGCCAAAATTCCCAATAGCCATATAGATGGCAAACTGGGTGGCGGCGACAGGTGGCCAGCAGATGGCCATTGCTGTGGCAAACAGGACAATGAGCACAAGCGTCCGCAAAAGGTAGGTAATGATCACATAACTTTCGATCGTCAGCGACTGCTCCCATATCGAGGGCGACAGACCCATTATTCCAGCCACCAGGATCAATGCAAAAAACAGGTACATCAGGCTGGATTTTCGACCAAACCATTTGACCAGATATTTACCGGAAAAGATCCCAACCACGCCTGCGATCAGCCCGGACAGGGCGGACAGGTTGGAAAACGATTGATCGCTCCAGCCGAGTTTCTGAATGCTGATCACTGGCATCATGGCATCAAAGAGGCCATAGGTAAGGCCGTGTCCAAATGCAACCAGGGACAACAGGATGCTTGCCGGCAGAAAAACCACCTTGACCAGACTACTGAAAATATCCTTCCAGCTATCCATGGTCAGATCCAGAGTGATCGTGGAGGCCTGCCCTTTTGACCAGGGAAACAGTCGTTCACCGGGCCGCTCCCGAAAGAGCAAGGGGAGAACAAAAAAGAGCAAGCTGAATCCACAGGCTACAAAACAGGTCACTTCGAGGCCGAATTCATTCAAGGTCCATCCGGCGCCTCCGGTGGTCATGGCGGCTCCGATCACTTTTCCACCCCACATGAAGGAGTTGGCTTGCGGTTGTTCCTCCAGAGGAAAGATATCTATCGCCATGCCATCGATCGCGACATCCAGGAAGGCCGTAAACGAACTGACCACCACGGCAGCTGAGGTAAACCAGAAAAAGTGATCCAGAGGTTGGTCCACCAATCCCATGAACAGATAACCGAGAATGGCTCCGAACAGTCCGAATAGCACCCAGGGCCTCCGACGCCCCATAGGCAAAAAGCTGTACCGATCCATGATTGGACCGGTAAATATCTTCAGTGACCAGGGCAGAAGAGTGGCGGCGATAAAACCGCCGATCAACGCTGCCGAAGCCTCCTGGCCAGCCAGGTATGCGGGAATGGCCACCATCATCAAGCCCATCTGAATACCCTGGGCGGCGTAGAGAGCTGTGACCAGGGCCAGTCTGATATACTTGTGATCAGAAAGAGCGGGAAGGGAAAAACCGGATGACTGCATATGCACTTGGTTGGGAAGATCTAGACTTCTTGGTGTACCGATCGTCACCGATCAGGTCCGGGACCATTCCAAATTGCAGATGGCTCTTTCTGTTAAAAGAGGCTACGGGCAAATCATCGATGATCAAGAGCTGAAAATAAGAAGAGGACCTGAATTGCAGGTCCTCTTCCTCATCAGATTATGGATAATCTGAACTACTTGAGAAAGCTGTACTTCTTTCCGTAGTCCAGCATTTGCTGGATAAAGTCTTTGGGTTGGGTCACCTTGACATCGATGATTTCGCCATTCTCGTCCAGTTCGGGAACCAGTTCGGGATTGATGAACCCGGCATAGGGTGGAATGTTAAAGGGCTTGACCCGGTCCAGGACTTCCTGATGCAGATCTCGATCCACTTGCACACCATAGGTTTCGACCAGTGCTTTCCCTGCTTCATAATCACCTTCGGATTTGATCCGCTGGATCTCCTGCAGAAGGTTTCCGAATAAAACCCGCAGCTTTTCATAGTCGGTAATATTGAAATAGGTTTTTCCATCGCGTGTCACGCGTTCGATCACATTGTCCGGCTGGCCCTTTTCAAAGACCCAGGCGGCGATCAATTGGCGGTTGCGCATATGCGCTTCCTCTACATTTTTTCCGGGTTCGATCCGACGCAGCTGTTTCATCAGGCCATTGCTGATAAACCCGTCATATTCTGCTTTTCCCACCTCGAGGCTGGGCATGAGGCCCAATTCAACCATCTTGGGATCGAGTATAAAGTATAAGGCCACAATGTCAGCCCGCGCTTCCTCCAGGGTGGAGGCATAACTTTTCAGGGTTTCCTTTGGCGTCCCAACACCCGGGTTTAATTTTCCACTGGCATGGCCGATCACTTCATGTAACGCAGTCGCCAGTTTATCACCCAGAGCACCGTGTTCCTTGATGCGGGCTACTTCTTCTGCATCATGGGCAAATTCGTTCAGGATGGACCCTCCGCTGGCCATTTCATACGCCTCCGTGATATTGCCCAGACTCACCGATTTTGATCCGTAATGCTCCCGGATCCAATTGGCATTCGGCAGATTCACTCCGATCGGTGTGGATGGGGCCGCATCGCCCGATTCTCCGGCCACATTGACCACATTGTAGGTGATCCCTACGACATTCGGCTTTTTGTGTTCCGCCAATATGGTACTGTTGTCCTCGAACCACTGGGCATTCTGAGAAAGGACCTGCATGCGTTCGGATGCTTCAAAATCCTTGATCTGCACAATATTTTCATAGGACCCGCGGTATCCCAGGGGATCATTATAGACTTCAACAAAGCCATTGATATAGTCGATATCCCCTTCCGTCGTCTGGGCCCAGGCGATATTGTATTCATCCCAGGTCCTGAGGTCGCCGGTCTGGTAATACCGGATCAACAGATCGAAAGCATTTTTCTGCGCCTCATTCTCTGCAACCCCGGCAGCCAGGGTCAACCATTTGATCATTTCCTGAATGGCCGGACCATAAAGGCCGTCAGCCTTATACACATCTTCGGCCAGGGCACCGGATGCATCGCGGATCATCCGGGAATTCAAGCCATGCGAAACGGGTCTTTGATCGGATTTGTCGATGCGTTTGAGATAAAATGCTTCCACTTCTGCCTGGGTAATATCCGGTGCGTAAAAGTTGGTAGCGGACTGCAGTACCAGGTCGCCGGCTGCATCGGAACTGACCTTTTTCTGATCCATCTCCGGGTCGAACATGGCATTGAGGGCCTCTTCCGAAAGGTTGGCACCCGTTGCAGAGAGTAAGCTCTGGAAGTACTCCCGGGAAAACGTGGGCAGGAACTTGTCATTTCCATAGTGATGGTGGATACCGTTGGAGAACCAGACTCGTTTGGCATAGGTCATCAGTGCCTGCCAGTCGGAGGTGGTTCGATCGCCATCATACGTGCCGACGATGGATTCCAGGGCCTTTCGAATGGACAGGTTGTGTCGGTAGTTCTGGTCATAAATGATATCCCGTCCTGCCAGGCCGGCCTGGTTGAGATAATAGACGAGCTTCTTCTGCTGGAGGCTCAGTTTATCCCATCCGGGAACCTGATAGCGTAGGATGCGGAGATCTGCGACAGTATCGGCAACCCATTCAAATGGTTCCTCAGTGATGGTTTCTGGTTCCGGAGTCGCTTGTTTGCATTGGTACACGCTGCCCGTCATCAGGGCGAATAAGAGGAAATACAAACTTTTTTTCATGGTAAGATTGGTAATGATTCTAGAAGTAAAGATAGAGACTCTTAACATCGGGTAGAAAATGTGGATGGATCGTGATATTATTCCTGCCTGCCAGCCGTAGGCTGGATTCCTGCGATCCACATTCCTGGTTCCTGCGTTTGCTCCCCCGAGAACTCGGGGCTGGTTCCTGGTTACCTATTGCTGGTGTCTAGAGTACGAGGCTTGGCCGTTCAACGTTCAAGAGTCAGCTGACGCTTCCCTGTTCAACGTTCAAGGTGATAATGGCCGTATTTCTCATTCCTCATTCCTCATTCCTCGTTCCTCATTCCTGATTCCTTCATTCCTCATTCCTGCCTGCCAGCCGTAGGCTGGATTCCTGCGTTTGCTCCCCCGAGAACTCGGGGCTGGTTCCTGGTTGTCCATTTTTGAGGACTCAGGTACAAGGCTTGGCTGTTAAACGTTCAAGGCGTGCCCCGAGTACTCGGGGCATCGTCTGGGGTTCAACGTGGTGTCTTGTAAGCCTTCGGCCCCCGGTCCTGAGGGTATTCAGAAAAGTGTGTCAAAAGGAAGAATTGAAGAATGCTTAAATTGACACAATGAAGAAAAGGAAGAAAGAAGAATTCGACTATGCAGAGTTCGAGCGAGAAGCGATATCCAAGCTTCGATCAGGAAAGGGTTTAACAGGAGAAGG
>JAUILF010000430.1 GCA_030433135.1 Bacteroidia bacterium
CTATGATATCATCCTGGAATCGCAGGAATTTCCTGCTTACAGGCCTTGGAGCTTATGCATCCATGGCTGCCTCACCACTGACTTTTGCCTATGGTCAGGCTCAACCTCTGAATAAAAAAAGCCTGAAATTTGGAATGATCCAGGGAGAAATGACAGTACTGGAAAAATTTCAACTAGTCAAGGATCTGGGGTTTGATGGTATTGAACTGGATGCACCAAACAACCTGAATGATGACGAAGTACTGGAGGCCAAAATGAAAACCGGATTGGAAATTCCGGGAGTGGTGAATTCGGTACACTGGAAGTCTCCTCTCTCCCACCCTGATCCATCGGTCAGAAAGGAATGTGCTGATTCAATGGTGGAAGCTTTACATTTATGTAAGAAATACGGTGGTACCACGGTACTATTGGTTCCTGCCGTAGTCAATGAGGAAATTTCTTATGCGGATGCCTGGTCACGATCCATTGAGGAAATAAAAAAGTTTCTACCTGTGGCCAAAGAGACTGGAATCAAGATAGCGCTGGAAAATGTATGGAATAATTTCCTGCTAAGTCCGCTTGAAGCCGCTAGATATGTGGATGTTTTCGAGGATGATATGATCGGTTGGTACATGGATATCGGCAATGTGGTACGCTATGGATGGCCAGAGCAGTGGATTGAGGTACTCGGTGAAAGGATCATGAAGGTAGACGTAAAAGAGTACAGTCGGAAAAAGCAATCGGATGAAGGTATTTGGAAAGGTTTTCAGGTAGAGATCGGAGAAGGAGATTGCAATTGGGCTGCTGTCAACAAGGCCCTTGCCGATGTAGGTTATTCCGGCTGGGGATCTGCCGAAGTTTCCGGTGGAGGTAGGGAAAGATTGGCAGATATTGCCAAAAGAATGGATAAAGTATTTGCTCTTTGACCCTAATACGTATTGGGGTGATCATAAAAATAAGGAGACAGGTGTGAAAACGACTCGTAGATCTTTTATTCTACAGACTACCGTTCTTTCGGGTTCCCTGCTTTTGCCTCATTTCGTTAATCAAGATACTGACCAGGTACGCTATTTCAATGTAGAGGATTGGGGTATTGAAGGTAAAGGTTGGCAAAATACTCAAAGGTATTTCCAGAGGTTGCCAGACCATGCAGAGGGATCGGTGAGGGAACCGGTTTGGAGCCTGGCCCAGCATTCTGCCGGAATGTCGGTAAGATTCAGGACTAATGCTCCAAAGATTATGATTAGGGCAAGTCTTCTATCTCAAAACCTGGCAATGCCCCACATGCCTGCAACAGGTGTCAGCGGATTTGACCTCTATGGTAAAATCGAAGAGGGTAACTTTCAATGGGCTGGGGTCAATAAACCTGAGGCGGGAGAGGATACCTACACCTTAATAGACCAGATGGATCCAGAACCCAGGACCTATCAATTGTATTTACCCCTCTACAACGGAGTGGAAAAACTTGAAATTGGTGTGCCCTCTGGCAGCACATTTGAACCTATTGCTCCAGAGACTACAAAACCTATAATATTTTATGGTACATCTATCCTTCAGGGAGCATGTGCTTCCCGTCCGGGAATGGCTTTTACCAACATTTTGGGCAGGCGTTTGAATTTACCGATCATCAATCTGGGTTTTTCAGGAAACGGAAGGATGGAAGAGGAAGTTGGAAGTCTCCTTTGCGAACTTGATCCCTCTCTATTTGCCATTGATTGTCTCCCCAATATGAAACCCGAACAAGTGACGGAGCGAGCCGAAAGGTTGGTGAAGCAGATTAGAGCACATCATCCTGAAACCCCTATCCTACTGGTGGAGGACCGGATCAACAGCAATGCAGAATTCCTGCCTGACAGAGCTGAACATCACGTAGATAATCACCACGCACTTCAACAGGTTTTTGCCCAATTGGAAAAGGAAAAAATCGGCCATCTGTTTTATCTTTCTGCCACAAATCTTTTAGCTAGCGATACTGATGCCACTACAGATGGATCACATCCAAATGATCTGGGTATGAAGTACTACGCAGATGCTTACGAACCTGTCCTAAGGGACATTCTCAATCTTCGTTAATTGTCCGATATTTCTCCCCATGACAATGAAAAAGGAATCCATAGAGGAGCACTACCAGGTAAATGCGAAATATATCGATGAGTTGTATTTCCTCCAGGTAGTACTATTGAAGTTGCAGAAGTATGTAAGTGAAAACAGCCTCAGGGTTCTGATCCTTTTTGAAGGTCGGGACACAGCCGGGAAAGGTTCTGCGATCAACCGGTTCACTCAATTTCTCAATCCACGGGAATACCGGACCGTAGCCCTGGGAAGACCTTCGCAAACCGAGGCCGGGCAATGGTATTTTCAACGCTATGTATCGGAATTACCCAATGCCGGGGAAATCGTGTTCTTTGATCGCAGTTGGTACAACCGTTCGGTGGTAGAACCTGCCATGGGATTCTGTACACAGGAACAATATGACTTGTTTATGAAGCAGGTAAATCCTTTCGAGAAAATGCTCTCGGACGACGGTATCCTGATCATCAAATTCTGGTTTTCTATCAAACTGGATGAACAAGCCGAAAGAATTCAGGAACGGTTAATGAGTCCTTTGAAGAGATGGAAAGTCAGTCCGGTAGATCTGGCTGCTCAGGAAAAATGGAATGATTTCACCCACTATAAAAACATGATGTTCGAACAGACACATACCGCACATTGCCCTTGGGTGATCATCCGCTGTGAAGAACGAGAAAATAGCCGGATTCAAGCTATGAGATATGTACTATCGCAGATTCAATATGATGACAAATCGGGCAAGTTGGAGAGGCCGGACGGGGAAAGGTTATTCCTCTATGATCCATCCAAAATATGACCTTCTGTCTGGCTGCGGAACAGACCACGGGGATTTGATACACAATACTCTGTCAACTAAGAGGCCGCCACAAACTATCTGCAAAAAACCCCTGTTCATCCATAAAGTGATGAATGGCTTCAAAACCCGAGGATCGAGCCAGGTCCTCCACTTCACGCAGGGAGTATTTGCGTGACAGTTCAGTGGAAATAAGTTCAAATTTCTCGAAATGAAAAGTTCGTTGGATGGCATTGATGCGAACGTCCTGGTTTTGAAGACTTACCAGGTAGCTTCTGACCGATCCGGAGACCGGATCATAGGTAGAATAAAAATCAAACATATTCAAGTCAAAATCTGCTTCCAGTTCTTCATTGATCCTACGCAGCAAGTTTAGATTAAAAGCAGCCGTTACTCCCTGGCTGTCGCGATAAGCCTTTTCCACAACAGCGGGATGTTTTTTCAAATCCACTCCCAGTAAAAAGCGATCACGTACTGATAATAACTGTGAAACCCGTGTCAGGAACCGACGAGCAGTTTCCGGTTCAAAATTTCCAATATTACTTCCCAGAAACAATACGACACTGGGATCATTGCCTGACATTGCCTGATCCATTATCTGAAAATAATCTCCTACCCAGGGCTTTATTCTCAAATGTGGCAAACTGGTGGCAAAGTTTGAAGTCAAATCCGCAATGGCTTGCTCGGAAATGTCGATCGGATGATATGTGAAATCAACATCACCTGCGACCAGTGAACTCAGTAGATGTTGGGTCTTACTCCCATCGCCGGGACCTAATTCGATAAGGTTAAAATGCGTTTTATGGGGCAACAACCGAAAAATATCTGTTGACTGTTCCCTCAGGATCTCGTCCTCGGCGCGAGTGAGGTAATATTCCGGCAATTCCATAATCTGCTGAAACAGTTTGCTTCCGGGATCATCATAAAAGTACCTGGAAGACAGTTTTTTGGGCATGCCGGATAACCCTTCTGCCACATGCTCCGCAAAATCGCTCATAACTGCTGTGTCTGTATTCTTCATAGGTATAATTAATTGGATCCCGTCTCCATAAAATAAGTAGACCTTTTACATTACAGTTGTTGTCTTCGGGCGAGGCGAATGCCAGTGCACTGCCAACGGTGATAGGGTTGAAAAAAATTGCGATAAGTTTTTCGGCTGTGGCCGGGTGAGGTTGCTGTGGAGGCACCTCGCAAGACCATTTGACCAGACATGAACTTTCCATTGTACTCACCCACTGCCCCTGCCGGCTTTTCATAACCAGGATATGCCAGATAAGCGCTCGAGCTCCACTCCCAGCGTGTCCCCCAATCAAATTGTGCCGAAGCCACCTCCCATTCAAACTCGGTAGGAAGACGCATTCCCTTCCACTCCGCAAATGCAGAAGCCTCATAATAATTGATATGAGCCATCTGAAAATTCCGATTAATTTTCTGTTTCCCACCCAGGGTATAGTGAAACCAATCTGTTTTTCCCCTGATCCAATAGAGAGGATACTCAACCTTGTTTTGAACCACCCAGGACCAACCGTCATCCAGCCAAAGAGCAGGTTGTCTGTATCCACCATCCTCGATAAAATCGATATACTCACCGTTGGTCACAAGTCCCTTTGAAACCTCAAATCGCTGTAGATAGACGGAATGTCGTGCACATTCATTGTCATAATGAAAACCTGTGCCTTTGTGCCCTACCTGGTAAACCCCCTCATCCACCTTCAAAGTGACATCCCGGTCATTTGTACCATGCACCAGAGTAAAACCATCGGCATATACCGGCAACAGACGATTGCGGGAAAAAGAATATTTGATGTCTGTAATCAGTAATTCCTGGTGTTGTTGTTCGTGATTGATTCCCAGAATCAATAGTTCCT
>JAUILF010000431.1 GCA_030433135.1 Bacteroidia bacterium
GGGCACTTTTTATTGGCTTCACAGATGATACCGGCACCCAGGAGTATAATGCCATGCTAAGTCAGCGCCGGGCCGATGCAGTGAAAGATGTAGCGGTACAGATGGGAATATCAGCATCAAGAATATCAACATTAGAGGAAGATGAACACAACCCTGTCGCATCTAACAGAACAGAGGCCGGCAGAATGTACAACCGTCGAGTGGTTATGTTCGTCCTGAATCAACAAAACCATTTGGTTTGCCGACAGGTAGAAGCAGGACTGATCGAAGAAATGGAGGAGATGGAAAGATAGTTATAATACGGTACGAGTTAAGGAAAAGAGGTGCAGGCTGATTAGCCTGCCATCCTTTTCTTCGCAGTCGGTCATAGTTTCTTTCCAGCGGAAAGAATGATGCAAGAGAGACCTGATACTCTTATGATTGCCAACTTCGACATAGGCATTGATTTGCCGAAGATTCATTGCAGTAAAAGCATATTCTATGATGGATTGCAGGACTTCTCTGTTATATCCCTTTCCCCATTTTTCAGGAAGTAGCCAGAAGCCAATTTCAGCAGTATTCTCTTCTTGCTTCCAGTCGTTAAAGCCGGCTGCACCCAGGAATCTCCCGGTTTGCTGGTCACAAACTGCCCACCACAGACCGGTCCTTTTGCTTTCTAGTGAACGGTACCACTTCAATTGCTCCTTCGTAGCTTCCATGGTTTCAAATTGAACTCCATAGAAACGAATCACATCCGGATGAGACAATCCGTGATAGATGTCTTGCAGATCCTCTTCATCAATCTGTCTAAGGATCAACCTGCTAGTTCGTAATATCGGAAACCCAGACATGACATAAGCATAAGAACCCTGATTGCCGGTCAACGATTCCAGTTGTGACCAAACACAATATAATATCCAAAATTATCGGGAGAGAAAGCAATATCGAGTCCTGCTCTGAGCCTGAACACCCTGGCAATCAAATATCGAAACCCTGTACCCACGCTAAATATATTGTCACTTTCTGAAAATGTCTGATCATCAGGAATGGCTTTGGCCCAGCCGGCAAAGCCCACAATACTCCACCGCAGATTAAGATCATAACGTTGTTCGGTTTCCAGAACCACTGAATTTTTGCCTTGATATCGAGCAGCCGGAACTCCTCGTATTTCTATACCCGGCAGAAGATAAAAAGGAGGATCACCGAACGCAGACTTGGTCTCCAGTCTCAGGCCACTAACCCAATTGTCCTTTAATGGTACAAACCAATTTATCAACACATCAAATCGCTGGAAAGTAAAGTCACTACCGATCCATGAATCATTCATACCATATTTAAACCTGGTACGCAAACCACTGTCAGGAGTAAAAATCGTGTTGCGAGTATCCCAGTCTGCAAAGAAGGTCAAAGCTGCTGAGGTATTATCCAGGTCAATAGGTTCTACAAAATCAGGTAGCTCTGCTTCAAAACGGGGTTCTACATTGGTAGGTGCAAATGAATATTGGATTCCGAGATATCCTTCCTTTTCCTTAAATACCTTCTTTGAAATAGAAGCAAAAATAGCCGTAGACCTGATATTAAAAGTAAAACTCCTTTCTCCAATGTTTGGTAACTCACGATAGAAATCCAAATTGATGCTACCGTAGAAAATACCACCCTGGTATTTTATGCCTGCTTTCGGAAAGCTTCCCATTCTAAAGGCGCCCAGTCCCCAGCTTCCATTGGCTGTCAACATACCCATGCCTGCAGTGATGTCCGGCGGCACATATCCTGGTGAAGGCTCCGCATCTTTCTGATGAATGAATACCGGCGCGAGAAAACCACCGAAACTTCCCAGGGCAGGTTCAGTTACCAAACCCGGCACCGGTATAAAACCATTCATATCTATCAGGAATCGACTAAAATCAAACTTGCCGTCCAGCGTGTCAATCATCATCTGCTTACGCTCTTCCTTTGTCATTTTCTGAGCGAATAACGAAGTACAGGGAAGTAGTTGGAGCAAGGCTATATACAAACATAATCGGTATAATACCGGCATGAAGATGATATTTTGGTTGATGTAATGGCAAGTTACAATTTTCCCTACATGCTGTTTGTTACCAGGATCTGGTGCTTCTCAAAATAATAGCATTACAATTTCGTTGCCAACGCTTACCCCATAAGAGTATCATCCCTGACGAAAGGCTGACGATAAGACCTTTTGCCTGTTGCCTGATACAATGCATTGGCCAGGGCTGCAAAAACCGGTGGAAAAGTAGGTTCACCTAAACCTGTTGGGTCTATATTATTTTGAACAAAATGGATATCAATCTCACCCGGTGCTTCACCCATTCGAATCATGCGATACCGGTCAAAATTCCTTTTATCAGGTACACCATCCTTAAATGTGTGGGCGCCATACATCGCGTTACCGATACCATCTACAATGGCCCCCTCGGCAAGGTTAGAAGCAGCATCAGGATTAACCACTATTCCGCAATCAACGGCACAGTGCACTTTCTCAATAACCGGCTTACCATCTTTCATCGTCAGGTCCAGAATCTGTGCTGCGTATGAGTTGTGACAAAAATAGGCCGACACCCCTCGAAATACTCCGGGTTTATTTTGTCCCCAACCCGATTTTTCTTTGACCAGTTGAAGAACACCTGCGTAGCGGGCAGCATCATAATCGTTGCGTTCCCCGACAGGGTTCTCCTTTGCCCGATCAAGAAGTTCCAGCCGAAAATCAATAGGGTCCTTTCCTGCTTCCTCTGCCACCTCATCAAGGAAGGATTGCTCGGCACATGCTATAAAATTGGATCGCGGAGCTCTGAAAGAGCCTATCGTAATATTGGAACCAATGGTCCAACGTTCTGCCAGATAGTTATCGACTGCACCAGCCGGAAACCTATCCGCATACAGAGGACTGTCAGAAGTACCTCCCGCACTTACCTGAAGACCGATCAGGTTATTATCTGCGTCCAGAGCAGCGCGGTATGTAGCCTGATATGCCGGACGATAAATACCTCCGGTCATGTCATCTTCACGCGTATATACCAACTTGATGGGTGCATTCATCTTCTGAGAAATAAGAGCAGCCTCTGTGACCCAATGGGCATATGACCGACGGCCATAACCACCTCCCAAACGAGTCATTTTGAAATCAATTTGCTCTAATGACAGGCCAAGTCTGGCTGCCACGGTATGTTCTGTGAGTTCAGCTTTTTGCAGTGGTCCGATCAATTCGGCTTTCTCTGAGGTCACATCGGCAAAAAAGTTCATGGGCTCCATGCAATTATGGGCCAGGAAAGGGGCTGTATAGGTTCGTTCAATGACCTTAGCAGCATGCTGAAAAGCAGCTTCCGGATTACCATCTTTACGCACAACCTCCGTATTCCTGGCAGATGCCACAGCCATTTTATCCTTATGTTCCTCCGTACTTTCCAAACCAGCCGGGATGGTCAGGGTTTGAGTACCCCCGCCATAGAAGGTTCTCTCCTCAGTGTACGAGTCAAAGGGTTCCCACTGCACTGAAACCGCCTTCTTTGCCTGCATTACTTCCCAGGTCGAATCACCCACAATGGCGACAACCTCCAGGAAAGTACAGGTATCGAAATGCTGCCGTTCAAAATCATCTTCCAGTACCTTAATCGGGAAAACATCGTGTATTCCAGACATAGATCTGGCAGCAGAATCATCCACCGATTTAAGCTTCATCCCAAATGCCGGTGGATGTATGATCATGGCAATCAGCATGCCTTCTCTTTGTGTGTCAATACCAAACAAGGGCTCACCGGTCACAATTTTCTTTCCGTCTACATTTTTCCGTGAGGTTCCAATAATCTTAAAATCCTTGAGATCTTTTAACGGAACATTTTCGGGTACTTCTATTTGTGCCGCAGCCGTAGCTACCTCTCCATAACCAACCTCTCTTCCACTCTTTTCGTGCACCAAAACTCCCTCGCGGGTAGTAATTTCACTGGCCGGCACCTCCAGGGTGAGAGCAGCAGCTTCTATCAACATCTGCCTGGCGGTTGCACCTGCTAATCTCAGGCTTTCCCATCCTCGTCTGATGGCCTGGCTGCCACCAATGAATTGTCGGGTATAGCGCTCGGTATCCAGCGGAGCCTGCTGCACCACTACATGTTCCCAGGCCACATCCAGTTCTTCAGCTACAATCATCGGCATGGAAGTTTTGATGTTTTGTCCGCCCTCGGGGTTGGGAGACATAATGGTCACCATTCCATTCTCAGCAATCTTTAGATAAGCATTGATATCGGTCCACTGTTCAGGCATCGACACAGCTCCTGTTTCTGCTCCTCCCGAACAGCTGGCCAACCAATTGAAACCGAGTACCAACCCACCACCGGTCATAGCTGCAGACTTGAAAAAAGATCTTCGACTATTTGACTTACTTGTTCTATTCATTGCTTAGAAATTGATAAAAACCAGGAAATCCCCATTGCCATCAGAACTTATGAAAATTTACAGTGATAAACAACTGCAACAATCCCGGCAAATGAGACACCCCCTGGCAGGAGCAACAGGTTGTTCGGTATCAATTATTCAAACCAATCCCCTCCTTCCTCTATCATTTCATTTTTCAGAGATATCATTTCACTTTTCATGTTGGAGGTGATGCCCGGATAAAAGTCACTCAAATCCTTTGCCTGACCAGGATCCTCCTCAATGTTGTATAGCTCAAAATGAGTTAAAGTGAGATTTTCAATGTACTCCATATGAACGGGCTGG
>JAUILF010000036.1 GCA_030433135.1 Bacteroidia bacterium
GCCGCTACCATTAGGGCCAAGAATACCGAACATTTCAGCTCGATTGATATCAAAACTAAGCTTATCCAAGGCTTTTCTTCGATAATTTTAAGACCACAATTATCCGCCACCTGTCCGTTATAACGAATGAACTCTGATGTATCATATTCCGCCTTATAGTGGGAATATCCCTGCCATACATAGCCCAAATGTTCATCGTAAATAAGACTATCTTTTTCCACAAGAGTCGAGTCACAATTTAATGCATGTAGTGTGAAGGCCGTTTTAGCATTTACCTGACCATAGTCATCATTATACACCTGGTCGTAACTACCTAGTAGTTTTTGAATACTGTCAAATTCACCACCAATGGCCAAGTCAATGGCCTCCCCATAGTAGGCTTTGAAGCTTGAGCAATTCATGGAGACATCATAAAGATCACTCACAATAGTCGGAGGCGTCTTATCTTCCACATTTACCGTGGTCCAGCACTTGCTCCAATTACACCAATAGTCCATGGCCAGCAACTCTACCTTGACATCCTGGCATGCATCCTCACAGCAGAATGGGACTTTGGTGCTCCAGCCACCACCTATCTGCGGACCCATATCGGCAATGGCTTCCAGAATACCCTCTATGTCCAGTTTAGGCCGTTTCAAATAAAGCTTGATGATATCTTCTACTGCCTGCAGGAAGAAATCCACATTGTCGACATTGGGGAATATGCTATCAAGAGTCTCACCGTTGATATCGCATAATAGTCCCTTTATAACCTCATTCAGGTAATTGGCATCTACCGGATAAGGATGATCAACACATGAAAGAGTCGCCTCTTTGATCAGGTCATATAGCCAACCATAGAATAGAAAGAAATTACATGCACCTGGATCTCCAGTGATCCAGTCCAGTTGTTGAGCATAATGGGCCTCAACAGGATTGATATGCTTGTCTGTTTCCAGCTTACTGATCCACAAACTATCATGGTGCTCACCTTCACAAAGGAAACTGATATCATCACATAAGTCCACCCCGCAAGCAGTAGCCCAATCTAACCGACGAGCTAAAAGCAGGGCGATGTCACAATTGTCTTCCGAACCTTCATTGAAGCTTTCGGCATTGACCCATACCATGGTGTCTGAGACAGTGACATTGAGCATTTTGTCACATACCATGATCGGTGGAGTCTTGTCCACTACCACAATTTCAAGACTGTCCATACTTTTGTTGTGACACGAATCAAAAGCCTCATAAACCAGAGTATGCGTTCCCAGGTAACCATTGTTGATCAGGTCGACTTCTGATACCGGGAGTCTGATTTTTTCATGACTTTCCCATAGTCCGGTTGTGTCGTTGTAGTTCATTACTACTGTGCCAAAGCCTTCTATTCGGGCCTTCACCATTTTTACACCTGTACAGGTATCATAGACTTCAACTGGAGGGGCATATACGTTGGCATAGCAATCATGGGTCGTGGTGGGAATAAACAACGTCGTGTCCACATCCAGGATCGTCGGCGGTACCGTATCATAGATCATCAGCCATTGGACACAAGTTTCGGTATTGCCCGAACATGTATTGGCAACGGTCCATTCACGTTTGATGGTAATGGGACAAAGACCGGGAAATACGTGGTCCTTATACTGGACCTGTATATCACAATCACCAGGTGCAATTGGCCACAGGGGAATGGTGTCAGCATATGGAAATCCGGTTTCACTTGGTGAAGGATGTCCATTTTCATCAACTTCATAGTCATCGCCACAATAGACAGTATCACGCATTGGAGGACATACAATCGTATCAGGCAGAGCCCTGACAGTAATGGTGTCCATGCAAAAGTACTCCTGCCCCTGGTACTCAAATCGAAGGGTTCGTTTGAATTGTTTTACGATGTTTTCACAATCGCCCAAAATGGTTTCGTAATCAACGGGTACGCCTACCAACGTATCATCACACTCTACCAATAAACGGCAGCCGGGGAAGGTATCATTGGCAAAGGGATCGTTGACAAATGGATGAATGCAGTCAATGGTATCTTTTACGGCATCCGGAATTTCCATCGGTGCAGCAGACCTCAGGGTTATGACCACATCATCAGAAGCACCTGGTGATACACATGGATCATCATCAACGGTCAGTGTAAGTGTCACAAAACCATTGTCCAGATCAGCCTGGGAAGGGCAGTAAAGCCGGGCGTTGGCAAAGGTGTTGTCGTCCACAAATGTTCCTGTTCCTGAAGTGCTCCAACTAGCACTCATAGCACCACTTCCATTGGGATTAAAAATAGCACCCATATCAGTCAGATCCACACATTCCAGACCACACACCTCGTGGTCACCTCCAGCATCAACAATAGATGGGTTAATGGCTTCCAGGGTAAGAGAGCCATTTACAATACAATCAGGTACATCAATGGGGCCGGGTAAAGATCCTTCATAATAAAGAGTGAAAGGAAACGAAGCTACACTGAGATCAATATTGGCAGGATCACCCATAAAAGGTGTTCCCATATCATCAATAAAAAAAGTAAGACTCGTAAAATCCTTATTTAGTAGATAGGTTTCCGCATCAAATGATCCTGAAGGACAAACATATTCGAGGTAGTCGATATTTTCGGGGGTCATTGCATCCTCCACTACCAACCTGATCACTGAAATCGAAAAACAATTGGGATCACTATTAAGTGACACCCTGGCATATACGGTATCGTCAGGTATACAAGCAACAATGTCGGTAGTGATCTCGTTGAGCATGCTGTCGGCATCATTAAAAGTAGGATGCAGTGTCACGGTAGTGTTAACTCCATTTGATGCACATGCTGCTACAGCATCCAGGAAAAAAGTAGCACAACCGGGGGTTCCTGGTTCCTCACACTTGGCTTTGGTATCACTTAATGCCACCGGTCCCAGGAATCCGAAATCAAGATCATCCCGGTTGAGGCCCTGGTTGCCAGTCATAAACCTTATCACTGCAAAACCCGGGACTATGGTGTCGCTGGCATCTGAGTTAATCAGAGTGTCAGTCATGTCGATAGGTGAAACACCTCCGGACAGATTCCTGGCCTGAAGGTCAGCAATATCTATCCTGAGTTCGTACTCATGTGCCGGATCAAGATTGTCAAAATAGTACTCTCCATTGGCATCCGTCGTAGTTCTACCTACTTCGCTAAGAGCATCTTCCCGGTCAAGTAGCCTGACTTCTACATTAGCCAATCCGAGTTCTGTAGGGTCCTGAATGCCATTGCCATTACCATCACACCAGACATAGTTACCCACACCCTGGGGTACGGCATCGGCAGCTACGATAATATCTCCCAGGCCATTTGCCTTGCCGAGAATATATTGATCCACAAATAGGTAGAATCGGGTCCTTTCTCCGGTTTTTGTACTGTAAAAGTGCAGGCCCTGGGAAAACAACCCCTGAAAGTCAAAAGTTGGAATGTCTACCAGGTTGGGATTGTGTACAGTTACAGCCACTTCATCTGATCCCGGCAGGGTTATCTGTCCACCTGTTGCCAGCTCTCCGTGCTCAGCCAGGTAGGTGGAATAATAATCACCATAGAAGAATTCACCACTGTAGCTTGGACCATCATCATTGCGATAGAACCTGCCCGGATCTCTATTGGTTTTTTCCAGGGTGTAGGTCCCATTGTTTTCCGGGAAAGCCTTGAGAATGTCGCCTGTCGCATAACCAATGATAAGGGTTCTGTCACCCAACTCAGTACCGTAATTATCATGACCAGTCTGGTGAGCCCAGCGATCCATCAATCCAATAATGATCGAACCATCGTCGGTAAAATTGATTTTGGAGAAGATCGGTTGAGCATATGAGCACAGGAGGGAATTGGTAATATTCAGTGGTTCGTCATCAGTATTGATCATGGTCTGATCCCATGTTTCGATCCAGGGTTGCCAGGCTGATGAGCGCAACACCTGTGGTTCGGTCAAATTGGCATTGGATGCCCTTTCCCGGGGATACCCGAGAGGAAAGGCCAGAACTTCCTGAAATCCATCGGTAATATTCTCAGGGTCGAAGGATAGCAGGTAGGCGAAAAGGTGTTCACGGGATTTAGAGAAAGATGCATCAGATACCACACCCAGATATCCCCGGCCCTTGTGAAAAGTCAGTGCCCAGGGCCGTAATACTCCCGATTCATATACTCCGGTACCAATGACTTCGTAACCCGATAGAATGGCCTCATTCTTTCGCGCTGCAAATTTGGAGACAAAGCGAAGATTTAAAACCTGATCAACTGATGATACTTGCAACTTTAATACGGTGGCTTTCTTGTTACCTCCGGCATGTTTTACAATGTCAAAATTTTCCACCAGCATCTGGTCTCCACTCATGATATCAAAGAGCCTGTCACCCTCCACCAGGTTTTCCGGTTCTGCAAAATGCAACAGGACCTCAAATGTCTCATCAGCAGGTACAGGTATATCATAGGAAAAATTACCTCTCTTGAAGGTCTGGTAAATCTCAACCTAACGAACTAGCCATTATCCATTCCGCATCGGGTCCGTCCCATAGTGGTACCCGGTAGTTTCCATTCCAATCCGCCTCGGGTCCGTCCCCTAGTGGTACCAGGTATCCGTCGTTTCCACCATTTGAATATCTGTTCTTGTCCCAGGCCACTTTGTTTTTATCCGTAAAGGCCTCAGCACCTCCCTGATTCAGGTTACCTCCGGCATTGACACACATACGAAACCGAAAGTTGAGGTTGGGAATACCCGGAAGATCCTCAAGGAGGTAGTGTTCCAGATCTTCAGCCTCAGGGTCAATGTCCTTCCTACCCACATCCAGTTTTATCAGGGAGCGTTGGTAGGTGTTCACCATCCACAGGGAGCGACCGTCATTCGCCATTTCAATGTCGCCAAAGGATGTCTTTCCCACTTTATCAAAAGCATCGATGTCGTAACTGGCTCTCCGGTTTCTCAATAGTACCGTCGACAATGCATAGGGCATGGTTTCGTTAATGGGAACATCGACAATTTCCCTCCTTACCTTACCCAATTCAATAGATGGTCCTACAGCAGGATTAATGCCTTCGAGATTAAAATGATTGATGCTCGGTGGAGTAGTGGAATAGTCAATGGAATAGATACCATCTTCACCTGCCGGCCCCATGCCCACATGTCTCTTGACCAGAGCTGCCGCAAATGCTCTCCGAAAGGTACGTTGATAGGCCATACCCCAGGTTGATCCCAATTGGCTTATGGTGGCATCCTGGGTAGGATTGGGTCCGTCTCCACCAAACTTTTCCGAAACACCTTCCGCTGCAAATGGAAAATGTACCAGAGCCGGTGCTGCATCTTTTGTCTCTGCAGAGCCTTTCTCGTAGCAGGGAATAATGATATTGGCCGTCTGGAGATCAACAGGTTGGTCCGTTAGTACCGGAATATCAAACGAATCACCATCCTCCGCAAACAATACGGTGGTAGGCCTGTTCTTTCCCTGCCTGTGATCAAGATCATATCCTGTTATCTGAATCCTGACTCTGCCCTGGAAGACCAGTCCGGGTAATGTATGGGTACCAGCACCATCATCCAGCAACGGCAGGGACCTGCTCATATTATCAACGGCGGTGACTGTCAGCCCAGTGATCAGCGGCTCCCCGGAATCACGACGACCGTTATTATTCAAATCTTCAAATGTCGAAATGACAACATCCGCCCTCATGGATGTACCCAAACAAAGTAGGAGGATTAGAAGGAAAGGGGGCTTCATGTGGGGGTTCATGGCAAGTGTTGCTTTCAATCGGTGTTATTTCAGTTTTTAACAGCTGAAATCGATCACAATTTAAGTCATTTTATATTATCAAACCACTTTTTTAAATTATTTATCATACTGATAATGTGTTTCATATGTGTATGAATTTCTTAATATATCACTTCGATAGTCGATAGTTCAGGAAAAATCATACGTTCAAATTGGGCCTGGCCAAAGCCAGTCAAATCAGTCGTATTCAGGTCTGATATTGAGATAGACAGCATAAGCTACATTGAAAGTTGGGTTGTAGCGATCATTCGTTTCCAGTCTAATCTTATTGTATTGGTATTCAATGTGTTATCGGTTCTTGATTTGTCTGTTGCATCTGTGGATGATCCCGGTTTAGCGCACCAGAGGGACTAAGATGTAGGAGGGCAATATCTGTAATTGCCTTGATGCAACAATGTAATCAGAATTGTTAGTGAAACGTCCAGGCCAACCGACATATAAGATTGGGTACTTGGGAAGGGAGTTTGCAGATTTTTGTTATCATCACAGTATGCAGAGGATAGGTCCTTTAAGGCGTACTATAAGACTTTTTGCAAAGCGCTGCATACCTGCTCTGGTGCTTGTCGCTGTTTGTGTTCATCAGGTAGATGCCCAGCGGAATGTCATTAACCCATCAATTAGATTGATTACTTACAATGTCTGGTACGGATTCATCAAGGTACCGGATCGCCATACCAATTTCATCCGTTGGATGATCTATCAGGAGCCGGATATAGTTTGTCTGCAGGAGCTCAACGATTACACCCCGATGGCCCTTGAACGAGATGCTGGTCAGTGGGGGCATCAACATACGGTTCTATTGAAAGAAGATGGATTTCCTACCGGGATTACATCCAGATTCCCGATTGAGGATGTTACCAGGGTCCGGGAAGGATTTCACCACGGACTCATACGCGTCCGGATAAAAGGCGTTTACATCTACGTGATTCATCTGCATCCCAGCGATCATGAAGTACGAAGCCGGGAGATGAAACTGATCGTAGAGGATATCGGAAAATTGCCAACCGGAAAAGTCATCCTTGCAGGCGATTTCAATGCGCTTTCTCCTCTTGATTCGATCTTTTATGACCAGGATCGACTGACCTCTTTTTTTGGTGCCAGAGACAAGGACTATGGTGAAAAAAACCTGAAGAACGGAGGGTTGGACTACCAGGTCCTGAGAAACCTGGCTTCTACGGGATTCGTGGATTCAGAAGCTCGTTATCGGGGAAGTGGAACATTTACTGGTACATTCCCCACCCAAATTGAGAAGGAAGGAGAGCATGGTGATTCAAGGAGACTAGATTATATCTTTCTTCAACAGGCATACGTCGACAAGTTGCTACATGTGGAAGTGGCTGATGATCCGGTCACTTTGCGATTGTCAGATCACCTTCCGGTGGTGGCAGATTTTTCATCCGGTTTTTTTGACCCCTGATCTGACCAACAATTACCTGCATGATAGTGGAGTGAGATCAAGCCATTATCTTGATGATATAATATAAGGTACTATGAAAGGTTATCCCCTCCTGGTTCTAACTTTTTTGGGATGGATTAGCGTGCCATCATTAAATGCTCAGCAAACGCAACTTCTTCATCAAGGAGATAGAATCCTCTTTGTAGGAAATAGTAAAGTGGGATCAGAAGGTGGTTTGCATAACCATTTTCGAAGAACGCTTGGCCGTGCTGATGATCCAATGACGATTGGATGTTCCTGGATCAGTATGTATGGGCAGACTACCTTGAGTGATATGTATACGGGCGAGTTGGTGGATTCGATCACTTCCGGGAGAAGCGACATTGTTATTGTTTCGTCGGGATCGGAAACTGCAATGGATAGCTTTGCCAGGCTCATCACAGACAGGGGAAAGACAATGGTGCTTTATGCAACCTGGGCGGACAATCCCTTCCTTCCACCCGGCACATGGAGCCGGTTTGAAGCAGATACGCGGAAGACGGCAGATCATACGCGCAAATTTGGAGACGACCATAAAGTACCCATAATACCTGCCGGACTAATCTACTATGATTTGTTGGCAAAGCCACCTGCCTGGAAAGGGCTACGGCCTGACTTCCTTTTTGTTCCCGGTAGTTCTGTCCAGAATGACCTGGGAACCTTGGTCAATGTTTCAGCTACTTATGCTGTATTAACTGGAAAATCACCGGTTGGACTGCCAATGTGGGATGTTTTCCCGGAGGACCTGGTTACGGCTATTCAACATAGGGTGTGGGAGGTATTACAAATGTGGAAAACGGGAGAGTACCAGTTACCTGACGCACCCACTCCGGACAAACAGATTCCGGTTCGGATGCCTGCTGCTGATCCGCTTTGGAAAGGTACTTTGGAGTCGGGTATGTCCCTGTATTATGTCGGTAATAGCTTCATTGGCACCGAAGGAGGTCTGGAAAATCATTTTCCCAGATTGTTGACGGAAATTGAACCATCGATTGAAATAGAAACCTCCTCTGATATTTTTTGGGGCAGAGGACTATCACATATGCACACGGAGAAAGTCAGGAAAAAGATTGGTAGCGGTGAAAACGAAATCGTCCTTGTGACCAGTGGTCCGGTCGAATGGCTGGATAAATTCCGTCAGGATATTGATGCTGTTGGCAGTAGTATGTTTGTTCATATGACCTGGGGACGAAATCCCACGATTAATGATGGAGGGATACATGCATTTTATGAGCAAACGGTAAAAATAGCTCAGGGGATGAAAAAATTTGAGACGGACACCGGGGTTGACGTAATACCATGTGGCCTCATTTTTTATGATCTTATCGTAGATCCCCCTGAGATAAAAGGCTTGAGAGAAGATTGGGTGTTTATGGTAGAAAATATTCACCAAAATCATCTTGGAACCATGGTTAATGCTGCCGCTCACTATGCTGTACTAACAGGGAAATCACCGGTGGGTCTCCCCATGTGGGACCCGTATCCACCTCAATTGGTGGAAGCTATTCAGCAGCGTACCTGGCAAATTGTGCAGGCCTGGAAAGCGGACAGACTGAACATCAAGGAACCGGGTTAAATTACTTTTGGTGGCGAAAGGAAAGTGCCCTATGTTTGGCGGTAAGCTCAAATATAAGTTTGTCATGTATCGAATTGCTCTATTACTGTTACTTCTTGGATGGAACGTACATAGCCTCGCAGGTCAGGATTCTCTGCTTCCCTTTCAATATCTGGATGTTTTTGATCTTGAATATGCCAGTGATCCACAAATATCCCCTGATGGTCAATGGGTGGTGTACCGCCGCATGGGCTTGGACATTATGAAGGACAGACCCATGGGTAACCTCTGGCTACTTTCGGTTGATGGGAAAGTACATCAGAAACTTACGTCAAGGGAAGTGAATGAATCGCAACCCAGATGGTCACCGGATGGGGACAGGATTGCTTTTGCCAGCAGTACTGAGGAAGGAGCTGAAATATACATGTACTGGATGGAAACATCCAGGATCGCTCGTTTGACTCAATTGGAGCAAAGTCCGTCTGGCTTGTCATGGTCACCTGATGGTACGCAATTGGCTTTTTCGATGAAAGTAGCTCAGGCACCCCCGGTGATAGCAAAAATGCCGGCTAAACCCAAGGGAGCATCCTGGGCCGGAGCACCAAGAATTACTGACCGCCTAAAGCACGAGCAGGATGGAGCCGGATATATTTCTCCTGGATACTACCATATTTTTGTGGTTTCAGCCCATGGAGGTGTTGCCCGCCAAATCACTCATGGCAACTATCATCACAGGGGTGCAATATCTTGGCATCCCGATGGGAATTACGTTTATTTCTCAGCCAATCGGCAGGAAGACTGGGAGTATGACTATCGAAACTCCGAGATATATCGAGCAGATGTGATTACCGGTCAAATTGATCAGTTGACTGACCGAAATGGGCCCGATTACAGCCCGGCCGTGTCACCGGACGGAAGCCTTATCGCCTACGTTGGATACGAAGATCGAATTCAAACCTACCAACGATCCATTTTACACGTAATGAATAGCGATGGTTCTGGTCATCGAGCCATTTCCACCGACCTGGATCGCAGTGTTGGTGACCTGGTTTGGGACGAGGACGGGAGCAAGCTGTATGTAACCTATGATGAGTATGGCAACACCCGGATTGCGACAATCGCACTTGATGGATCTCACAATAAATTGGCAGATAATGTGGGAGGCACGACTATAGGCCGACCCTATGGCGGAGGCTCTTACAGTGTATCTGAGGATGGTACTCTGGCCTATACTTATACCTTACCCAGTCATCCGGCGGAGGTTGGCATATGGTCATCACAGCAGGATTCAGTACGACTAATCACAGATCTGAACAGTGACCTGTTGTCTTTCAGAGACCTGGGAGAGGTGGAGGAGATTTGGTACAAAAGCTCGGTAGATGGACGTCGGGTGCAGGGATGGATTGTCAAACCTCCCAGTTATGATCCCGGTAAGAAATATCCTCTCCTGGTAGAAAACCATGGAGGACCGATCTCCAATTACGGTGACCGGTTTTCAGCGGAAATGCAATTGTATGCGGCTCATGGGTACCTGGTTTTTTATCCTAACCCCAGGGGGAGTACTGGCTATGGCGAAGAATTTGGCAACTTGCTTTATAACAACTATCCGGGTGATGATTACCAGGATGTCATGGACGGAGTGGATACACTTCTTTCGTTAGGATTGGTAGATGAGGATCATCTATATGTCACTGGTGGAAGCGCCGGCGGGATCATGACTGCCTGGATCATTGGGAAGAATGATCGCTTTAGAGCGGCAGTGGTGGCAAAACCCGTGGTAAACTGGATTAGCAAAACACTGGTGGCTGATAACTACTACGGATATGCCAACTACCGTTACCCGGGTCAGCCCTGGGAAAATGTCGAGGGTTACTGGAAGTTTTCGCCACTCTCGCTCGTGGGTAACATAGAAACGCCAACGATGGTCATGGTAGGCATGAATGATCTACGCACGCCTCCCAGTGAAGCCAAGCAACTGTATCATGCCCTTAAACTGCGTAAGGTGGAAACGGTTTTGGTAGAAATACCGGAAGCATCACATGGAATCGCCAACCGGCCCAGCAACCTGATATCAAAAATCGCTCATACTATTGCCTGGTTTGAGAAGTATGGCAAGGAGTAGTAAGCAGCGTGAAGAGAGAGCCCTGGATTGTCGGGTTATCCTGGTTTGACATTCTCGCGGCTATAAGGAATGGCTACCGACTTCCAAGTTTATCACCCAGATATTCGATCAGTTGTTCCACTGATTTTTCGTAGTAAAGTCCCAGGTTATGTTTGGTGTCCGGGAGGATCACAACCCGGTGGTCAACGGAATTTTGCTCCAGGATCTCGGCAAATTCCACAAAAGCATCGGGACGATCTTCGTCACCATTGATAAGAATAAACCCAAAGTCTGAGTCTTTCCATACAGGTATGGATTGTCTGATTTTCTCCGTAAGCTCCTCATGATTCCTCAGACCACCACCCATGCTACCGGCCGCGGTGAATAGTTCGGCATGCATAATTGATAAATAGACACTTCCTGCTCCTCCCATAGAGAAACCGGCAAGTGCCCGGGCATTTGGCTGGGCAATGGTACGATACTCTTTATCAATGAGTGGAATAATTTCAGAAATGATCATGGCCTCCACTTCATTGCGATATCCACTCATACCACCATTGGGAAACACACAGATTACCGGCTCGATTCTTCCATCATTGATCGATTTGGAAACCCATTCGGAAAACCCTGCTGCATCTGCCGACTCATTTCCACCGGCACCATGAAGAAAGTATATGACCGGAAATCGCTCCTTGACCTTCTCGATATACGTTGGTGGAGTCCATACCACATAACCAACCTCATGACCCAGTGCTTCACTCTTCAAGACATGGTGAGTAAGGCCATCCATAGCCTGGAAGTCCGGGTTGATCCAGCTAATTTCACGTTTGGGCCGATCACTATTTTCGTTTTCCTGATTCTGCCCGTAAATGTTACCAGAGAAGAAAATGAGCAATCCGGGAAGAATTAGCCATGCTTTTAGTTTCATCAGTAGTCAATTTAGCTACCAAGTTAGGTCTTACTACCTTCCTAACTTTGCTGGGCTTGCTCGTTATAGCTTACCATCCAGTTTATGCCAAACTTGTCAAGGCACATACCAAAGTAATCTCCCCAGAAGGTGTTGGCCATGGGCATCGTGATTTCACCACCTTCAGAAAGCTTTGCGAAAATGTGATCAGCATCTGATTTACTGTCAGCATTTACTGAAAGACTCATGTTATTTCCTACCATAAGTTTGGCTCCCCAGTCTCCACCGGTATCACTACCCATCAGTACCTGATCACCGATAGGCAGGCTCATATGCATGATCTTTTCCAGAGCCTCTTCAGGCATGTCCTTTTTGTAATCATCAGGCATCTCCGAAAATCGCCCGACAAAAGTGAATTCACCACCAAAAATAGAGCGGTAGAATTCAAAAGCTTCCTCACAATTTCCTTCGAAAGTCAGGTATGGATTTAATGCAGGCATGATTTGGTTTTTTAATGGTTCATTATCGTAATCACACTCAAGGTAAACAGATTGTGTAAGAAAAATATAAAAAGCCCCTTGACCGGTGGACAAGAGGCTTTTGCATGTTAATTCTCACGCTGGATTAAAATCCAAGACGGATACCAGCATTAACATAGAAGATATTCTTCTTGGCATCAATGTTGTCTCCCTCAAACACATCAGTCAATCCAAATTTGTAACCTGCGTCCACAAATAGGATACTGATGTCGATTCCAAGCCCTGCCAAAGCAGAGATTTTGGAGCCTTTGATGTCATCTTTGTCTATTGAACCAAAGGCATCATCCAGGTCTTCGTTGAGATTGATGGCGAAGTTGGGTCCGGCAAATATGCGGAAGCCAAAGCCCCTTGAATCTTCTGGCTCGAATAGGCGAAACCCAATCAACACCGGAATGTTTAGTCTGCTCACATCCAAATCTCCCACATCCTGAACCGTCAGACTGGATGATTCGAAATTCACACCTGGTTGAATGAAAAAATTTCCCCCAATTAACAAGTCAGCACCGAATTGGTATCCGACATTTCCCTCAAAATCGAAGGAAGATATTTCCTTCGTAAGAGAAGGAAAGTTTATTCCTACAAAAGGTTTCAGCGACAGTTGCCCAAAGGCCACAGATGCACTGAAAAACAAGAATAAAAATGCGTAAATGATCTTCTTCATAACTCGAATATTAGTTTAGAAATGGTTTCTATAGAAACAGGACCGACAAAGATCCCTTTGAAATGCCGAAATGCAGTATAAAGTTAAAGATTGCTTTTTTATGGCAACATGATGGCAAAGATCAAACCCGTCGTCCGGTAGTTGTGATGTTTGATTCATTACATACTGTCAAATCCAATCAACGTTGTTGTGCAATGCTCTCAGGATCAGTTGTTTAAATAAACAGTCCTTCAGTCACAAAGGCAAATTTAGCTAATAAATGGATAATAAAGTATAAAAATCTCTGTCTGATGCATACAAAAGCCCTACAGCATCAGCTCCAATCCACTGATATCAATACTCCGTAACTGTATCCACTATAAGCTGCCGTGAGGCTTCCCCATCAACCAGTTTGTATTGTATTTGTCGTGTTGTACCTGTCTTATTGTCATTTTCAAAAAGTGGAAAGCGCTCCGCCAGGGTACCTTCTACCATACTAAACTCATTATGACCATTAAAGCCTTCATTAATGTCCTCATTGTCGGTTGTAGGAGTAAAGGCCACTGTACTCATAGATTTTCCATTGTTGACCGAATATCCTAATACAGATTGTGCATGTCCATCCTGGACATATACCATGACCTCAGGTGATTGGTCTGCATTAAGATCACCAATCTCGGCGTTTATGATCTCTCCATCGTATGGTAAGGTAATGGGACTGTTGGAAGCCTCCAGTCCTGTTGGGGTTACTGTAAGCTGGCCATCTTTAGCTTCAAGAAAGAACATGTAATTTCCCATACTCAACATTTTCATGTAAGAAGTCAGGTCAATCTGAGTCTGGTCGGGAGATCCATCTATTTTCTGATAGATTCCGGCAATGGATCCTCCACCACTACAGTAGAAAGTCAATTGACTATTGTCTTCGGGAGACCCTGTAACTGTGAGCGTCTCTCCTGAGAAAGTAAAATTAATACTGCCATCTGACCCATAGATCTGAATAATGTTCCCTTGAAGGTTACCAACGAGGTCCAGAGTACAGGTTGGCTTCTTTTTGTCAGCACGAGACCGGACAGAAATTTTTACCATAGTAGGAGAGATTTCGCTAATGCTGATGGCAACCCAGTCGTACCCTTCGTCTTTTTGAGCATATCCGTCAGATACATAGCTTCCGTAGAAGGTTGGTTCGGAAGATTCCTGTGCAGCCTCTTCTGCCGCTGAGGCATTGTCCGCGGCATGGTCGGCAGACGATTCAGGTGTTGATGCACCACCGCAGGCAAGTAGTAACAGCGCAACAGCCAGCGTGGTCAGGATATGATTTTTCATGGTTAAACGTCTTTGATTAGCGCCAGACAGCGTGTGAATAAGGAGGAATTTTCCTACGAATTTAATGAAAATGGGGGGCTCGATTAAGAAACAAACATTAGGAAATCCCTTGAAAAACCCATCTCGCAGCTGAAATGCCTGAAAAGAGGGAACTACCAGTCCTTCTTCTGCAGGATCAAAGAGCTTATCCCTATATTAAAAATCAACCAGCCGACAACGATAGCAACCTGTCTGAAGGAGATGTAATCCTGGATTTCCATCAGGAAATATCTGGGAAATGGAAACGGTACGAGATCATATATACTACGTACCGGAAGGAAAGGAACCAATGATCTCAACCAATCAGCCACGTCCGGATGGTGTAACAGGAAAACAGATAAGAGGGGCTCGAACATAACTGTATACATGAACAGGGCCACAATCACCACACCGGCTCTTGGAATCAGAAGGGTAATCAACATGGCAAAGGTGAGATAAGTAATGACTCCCAGACAATAGGCAGGGAGAAAGGCAGTGCCACGAAACATATATTCAACTCCCTGAACATGTGAATACAGGGAGCCCATGATTAATCCGATCACAAGCAACAAAAGGGTTGAAAGGACTGAGAGAGCCGTGATAAAGATCAACTTTGACTTGAGAAATTCTGACTTGCTCAAGCCGTCAATAACATTTTGTCGCAGGGTGCGATAGCTGGCCTCGTTGGCTACCGAGATAACTACAATAAATCCAAGAATGACCTTGAAGATCGATGCTACCCAGGTCATATTCTGCCAGATGTCCGGATAGTCGTAAATAGGAATGATAGTTGGATCAATGCCATCAAAGTCGGCACCTTTGTTTTTCAGAAAACGGAGGAAGAGCATTCCACTGGAACAGATAAGGACCACGCACAGGCAATACATACCTGTCAGCACCCAGAAGGGCCGGTAATGTCTCAGTTTTAACCACTCGATTTCCAGCAATCTCTTCATGATTCGTTGAGGATCTTCAGAAATTGTGATTCGAGACTACCCGGCTTTTCTGCGAGAAGTGAAAGGATTACGCCGGATTCGATGAGTTTGCGGTTAATGTCCTCTGTCCTGGTACCGGGTTTGACCGTCAACTTGAGGAATTCACCCTGATCTGACCACGACGTAATTTCATCCAATTGCTGTACCACTGAACGCAGCTCCTCCATCTCCGCGGCTGCGATATCAATAGTGCTTTGATCAATCAGGGTGTCAATGACTCCTCCCTGATAGAGTTTTTCACCTCTTCGCAATACGGCAAAATGGGTACAGACTTTTTGCACCTCATCCAGCAAATGACTGGCCAGAATGATGGTCTTTCCACTTTTGGCTATGTAGCGAATAAGATCCCTGATTTCGACTATTCCTTCCGGGTCAAGTCCGTTGGTAGGTTCATCAAGTATGAGTACTTCCGGATCAGATAAAAGAGCAGAGCCAATAGCCAGTCGCTGTTTCATGCCCAGCGAGTATGTCTTGAACGGATCTTTCTTTCGGTCTAACAGACCCACGATCTCCAGGACACGGTCGATGTTGCTTTCATGACATTCCTTGATCCTGCAAGCAACTCTCAGGTTTTCTTCTGCTGATAAATAGGGATAGAAACACGGAGTTTCCAGTATGGCGCCAATGCGCTTACGTGAGTCCGCACTAGGTGCTTCATCAAACCAGCTGAAATCCCCTGACGTAGCCTGAAGTACCCCCAGGAGTAACCCCAGGGTAGTAGTCTTACCACTTCCATTGGGCCCAAGTAGCCCAAAGACCATTCCTGACTCAATACTTAGATCCAACTCATGCAGCGCCGTAATTCTCCGGTATTTCTTGGTAAGTGATCTGGTTTCAAGTACGGTCAAAATGATATGATGTTACGATCTTGATTGTGTAGTGTCAGGACTTTCTTCGCTTTCAGATTCTTTCTTATTTCCCTTGTTCTGCTTACCGGGACCGAAACCACTGATGTCAAAAAAGTCGATAAAGGCCCCATTGGTGGTACTGTCCTGATTGGCCAGAGCATCGTAGAGTTTCGGTAACTGCCATAGATCCAGTGTGCCCTGTACTTCTGAAATATAGTAGGTTCCATCCAGATGAGTGAGCACTACCAGATTTGGCGGGTTGTTTCTGCCGTAAACCATGATCCTTTCGCTATTGCCGTCCACCGACATATACTCTTCAAAACCCTCTTCCTTCATCAGGTCTTGCACAACCAGGTCAAAGTCCTCCTCAACAAATGACTCATTATCCATTCTGAAAATGATGACTTTGCCAATGTCCCTGATAAGGTCATAATATGCCTCATTACCATCGAGGTTGAGCATCCGAAGGGTGCTTGGGTAGAAATAGAGTTGCCGGGCAATTTGCTGGTTATCCTTCAGCTCAAGCAAGACCTTACTTTGTGCCAGAGACTGTGAGGAACAGATCGCGAATAATATCAGAAGACTGTACCGGAAACTGCTGTTCATGATGCGAAAGCTAAGGAAAATTCACTATTTAGAATCACGACAGTTCTAATGCTCATCCATGATTCCAAACCCTTCCATGCCCCTTACTTTCATCACTTTGGATAATCTACCTATACTTTTCAGATCGATCACTCCATACAATGAAAATGCCATAAATTCCCGGCGTTCTCCCCTGATCATAAGTAGCTCATTAATCTCTCCATCGTTATCTCTGACCAGGAATTTGACATTTTCATTGGGGTCTTCCACCGACATGAGTTCTTCAAACTCTCCACCGGCCTCCACTTTTTTGATCGCATCTGCATACATCGTATTGCCATTTTCGGCATCTTCCCGGATCACTCCTTTAATCCCCTTTAGCTTGCTGATGGCTTCCAGAATGGCTTGCTCGTCCTCATCCTCCGTATCAATTTCGGTGAACAGGGAAAACATTTTTCCCGTAACACTTACTTTAGTGAAATCCTCTGCATTCAGGTAATCAGTAAAATACTTTTCGATGGCGTTTTCCTGAGCACCAGCGTAACCGGCCAGTAACAGGAAAGTCAAGACAAGAAGTTGTTTCATAATTCTTTGTTTTCAGATTTAATTTTATCCATTGTTTCTCCAAACTCACTAATAGGATAAGTGCAGAGTTCCATTTTGTTTAATTCTGTTGAGACCAACATCAACATCTGCGATGTCAATGCAAGTGCCTGGCTTGTCTCAGGGTTGGCAGCGAGTTCTACACCCGGAGTTGCAGATGAAGTAGGGTAGATGGCCCGTAACCCAAATAGTAATATTATGCTGGCTGCGACAGCCCATATAAGTCGATAGATAGCCCTTGATTTCGGTCCTGATTTAATCAAACGCTGCATCAGAACCTCATCGGACAGGTCCACTTTCGTTTCTCTGAATGTTTCTACGGCAGAGAAGTAGTGGGTTAGTTCCCCGTCCTCATTCTGATTATTTTGAAGATAAGCCAGAAGTTCTTGTTCTTCTTTGATGCTTGTCTCAGCCTGCCAGTATTTTTCCAATAATGCTCTATGCCTGGAGTCCATAATTTATTTTTTGCAGCAAAAGCTCTTTTATTTTTTTTCGTGCCCTAAACAAGTTAACCTTCACCTGGTTGTCACTCAGACCTAATATTTCCTGTATTTCATAATTGTTGAACCCCTGCAGTTCGCGCAGACGGAATATTTCTCTTTGCTTTTCCGGCAGGTACTCGATGATTTTTTTCACTTTTTCAATGAGATCTTTTTCTTCCAGGCGATCTCTGCTCCGCTCTGCTATCTGGATGACTTCTGCACCATCGATGGAGTGTATTGATGGTACTTTTTGTTTCATTTTGTCCAGAATATGGTTTCGACAAATCCGTATCGTCCAGGCTTCCAGATTATCTACTGTATGTAACTTTTCCCTGTTTCTCCATAGTTTCTCAAAGACCTCTTGCACGATATCCCTCGCCTTTTCTCTGTCAAAGGTCATACTGAGTGCATAGGCATATATCCGATGTTTTAATGGAAGGATGTCCGTGCGAAAGTTTTCTTCGGTCATTTATGAGGAAGACGATTATTCCGGTCACAGGTTACAACTAAGGGTAAAAAGGTATCAGTAACCAGAGTCCAACTTCCGACGTACTGACAATCGCTTTGCGGTTGTCAGTATTGCGATTGTCGCACTTCGGTCACAATCACACCCAAACTCACACCAACTTTATTTATATTTACTGCAATTACGAATAATATCATTGTTTTGAAGAAGACTAAGTTGGGAGAGTTTGAAGAATTTGTCTTGCTGACTGTGGCTCTTCTGGAAGAAGAGGCTTATGGTGTGGAGATCAAGAGACAGCTGGAAGATAGGTTAAACCATCGTTTGAGTGTAGGATCCATTCAGTCAGCATTAAAGCGACTGGAGCAGAAAGGGTTTCTCACCTCCAGGTTGGGAGAAGTGACCCCAAAAAGGGGAGGAAAGCGAAAACGAATCTACCAACTCACCAGTTATGCCGAGAAAGTGCTGATCGAACTCCGCACCATCCGGGAAAATATGTGGAATTCACTACCCGGTTTGTCAATTCAATAACCATATCATGACCAATCAAGAGAAATATAATCCCCCGCGTTGGCCTCTCTCGGTTCTCAGATGGGTGATTCGACCTCAGTTTATGGAAGAGATCGAGGGGGATATGGAAGAGACTTTTCTGGATGATGTTGAACGTCTTGGTGTACGGAAAGCCCGATGGTACTACGCATGGAATGTGATGCTGCTTTTCCGGCCAGCCCTGCTCCGTAATTTTTTTCGCTTACAAATACCAAATCCTGCTGATATGTTAGCCAATTACCTGAAAACCGGATGGAGAAATTTTAAGAAGTATCGTACTTATTCTTCCATCAATATTTTCGGCCTGGCTCTTGGGTTCACAGCCAGTTTGCTCCTGTTTCTAATTATTAATTACGAAAATTCATTTGATCGGTTTCACCGTGATGTGGAGAACATATACAGGGTGGCCAGTCAATGGTCGGGAGGGGACATTAGTGATATGATCGTCACTCCCCAAGTACCCCTGATGGTGGAGGAATACACAGATATCGTAGCGGGTACACGCTTCCATGGATCTGAAGACATGATTGCCTATGATGAAAAATTTGTCAGATCGGAGTTTCGCATTGTTGATTCCACCTTTGCCAGCGTTTTTTCCTTTGCAGAAATACAGGGGAGTGTATCCGATGCGCTTTCATCTCCGGGGCAGATTGTTCTGACGGAATCTCTTGCTAAAAACATTTTCGGAAGTGACGATGCCATGGGAAAGACTCTTTCCCTGGTAAATCAGGATATGGACTTCATAGTGCGTGCCGTTGTAGAAGATCCTCCACAAAACTCTACCATTCAATTTCAGGCTTTGATTCCCTGGTCGAGTGCACCGGAATGGCTTGATATTGATCAATCAGGTAACTGGTACAATATGTTCATGACCGGATATGTGAGGGTGACGCCGGGTACGGATAAGGCCGGTCTGGAAAATCACCTGGACGAATTTGGTCAGAAGTATTTTCTGGAAGACCGTAAGGGAAAAGAGAGTATTGTTTTGTTACCCTTGATTGACGAACATTTCAGGATTTCCGGTAATCGCCGGTTACTTACCATCCTTGGTATAATAGCAGTGGCAATCCTGTTGATATCATGCATCAATTTTATGAATCTGTCGATCTCTCAATTGTTGGAACGGACCAGGGAAATCGGTGTTCGGAAAGTGATGGGTGGCAGACCATGGCAATTGATCAGCCAGTTTATGACTGAAGGTCTGATTATATGCACGCTTGCAGTCATTGCGGGGATGGCTACTACTTATCTGTTGATACCGATCGTACAGCAGTACTTTGATTTTGCCATAGATATTAACTCAATGACAAGTTTGTCGACCACATTGTTTATTCTGGCAGTATGCTTTGGAGCTGCCGTTATGTCTAGTCTCTGGCCTGCTTTCGTTTTGAGTGGATTACAATCTACGCGATTGTTGCATGGCCGGTTTAGTTGGAATAAGACGGGAGGTTTCTTTCGTAAGGGACTTATTGTATTGCAATATGCAGCATCCATTTTGCTGATAATTGGTACCCTGGTAGTGTGGAAGCAAATCCAGTACATGAAAACTCAGGATCTCAATTTTGATGGTAGCTATGTGGTAGGTATGGAGTTTTTTACGGAGTTATTTAAGGATCCGGCTCTGGCAGAAAAAAAGATGCAGACCATGAAGGAAGAACTTATGAGAGAACCTGCTATCCTGTCTGTGTCAGCAACCAATAGTGTGCCGGGTAAATACTGGCACAATTACAATTCTTTTTCGACCCCGGATTCAATCGAACCCAGGGAGTTTAGCTTACGTCAGCTTACGGTAGATGACCGTTTCTTTGAGACTTTTGAAATGGAAGTCATTGAGGGTAGAGATTTTGACAAGGATTTAGATGGTGACGGATCGGTGGCGATTCTTAATGAAGCAGCTGTGGAAAAATATGGATGGACTGATCTGGAGGACAAGTTCCTGAGATCCGGTGGAGGTGGAGAACTTACCCGTGTCATTGGGGTTGTTAAGGATTATCATTATCAATCTCTGAGCGAGAGTATACAGCCCGTTATACACTTTTATCATCCTGAAGCCGGAGGACAATTAGCTGTTCGTCTTCATCCTGAAAATATTCAGGAAGGACTAAAGGTGCTTGAGACCAAATGGAATGAATTGGACCCATTTGAGTCGTTCTCTTACTTTTTTGTGGATGAGGAGTTTGATCAATTGTACAAGGAACATGAAAAGCTGGGACTTACCTCCACCGTCTTTTGCATGATCGCTATTTTATTGGCAGGAATGGGTTTATTCAGTCTTTCAGCCTATTCCATCCGGCTGCGAAAAAAGGAAATTGGAGTGAGAAAAGTGTTGGGTGCTTCTATCTCCAGCATCATATATAGTTTGTCCCGGGGGTTTAGTCTTTTAGTTGTATTGGCGTTTCTGATCACCTGCCCTGTGATTTACCTCCTCCTGAATCGATTTTTGGATGACTTTGCGTTCAGGATATCCCTGTCGCCGTGGATATTTCTGATGGGTGGTGTATTTGTTTTTCTTGTATCCATTTTTATTGTCGGCTACCAGTCTGCCCGGGCGGCTACAGAAAGTCCCGTATACGCACTGAAAGATGAATAATTTTGGTTTGAGCCAGACTGTTTGATGCTGTTATGGGCAATGCGGGATTCTAAAATGACCTTTTTTCATATTTGTTCTTCGATTCTGCAACTATTCCGTACAAGTGTCCGTCTTTACCCTGAATCTCATTTTCAAAACCCGGGATAAGGAAGTAAAAACATGATAAGAACAGAGAACCTAAGTAAGATTTATCGCACAGAGGATATTGAGACCACAGCTTTGCACCAGGTCAACCTTAATATTGAGTCTGGTGAGTTTGTTTCCATCATGGGTCCGTCCGGATGCGGAAAGTCAACGTTGTTGAATGTCTTGGGAATGATTGACAGTCCCACCAGTGGAGGATATTATTTCCTGGATCAGGAAGTAGGGCATCTTGCTGAGCGAAAAAGGTCCAATATTCGGAAGCACAATCTTGGTTTTGTTTTTCAGAGTTTCAATTTGATTGACGAGCTTACCGTATTTGAAAATGTGGAGCTTCCCATGCTGTATACCAATACACCTTCTGCTGAAAGAAAATCCAGGGTAGAGGAACTGCTGGAGGACATGAAGATGATGCATCGTCGCAATCATTTTCCACAGCAGCTTTCAGGAGGCCAGCAGCAAAGGGTAGCCGTAGCCCGGGCTGTAGTCAATAATCCCAAACTCATCTTGGCGGATGAGCCTACCGGTAACCTGGATAGCTCGAATGGAGACGATGTAATGAGGCTTTTGGCTGACCTTAATGCCTCAGGCACTACCATCATTATGGTAACACATTCACAATACTGTGCAGAGTTTGGCAATCGTGTGGTGAGAATGCTGGATGGTCAAATTGTGACTGAGAAAGTAGTGGAACAATTTCTCTGATTGAGTCTTATCTCTATAGCCAGGGGCCGGTAGAGTACCAGATCATGCTTTAATACGATTGGTTTTGCAACAGGTTCACTTGCCATCGAGCCAGTTTTTTGGTCGATGGTTCAATATTGATCAATACCAACCCCAGTCCGAAACCGGACAATTTACAATCATTGATGAGCCCATTTTTACTTTGTGTATATACAAACTGAAAATGTTTCCTGACGGGTTCTTCAGCTAGTTTGGCCACTCTCACTGCTTTTCTTACCGCCTTGACTAACTCACCCGGGGACACTCCTTTTTCCAGTAAGTCACTGGCCAGGTGTGGCATTTGCGAACTATAGAGTTGTTGTACAAAAGCCTCAAAGGGTTCCTGGTGGTCTGAACCCATATGATATACCTGCATTTGCATATCTGACAGCATTATATGTTTATTTCATGATCCATTCATAAATTACAAATACTGCAGTGATATGTCAAGTTATTTATGTCTTGTCGATCAGCTGATGTAAGACGCCTATTTAAGCCCAGAAGGTGGCCAGGCGATGAGGTTTGTGAAAACGTATATTTGGGTAAACCGTATTGACATGAGCAAGAAGAAGTCTGTTAGAGGAATGGCCAGGAAGGCACTCACTTCTATTCCGTTTGTTCAGACCCCTCGTAAAAATACCGGCCTGCCACCGGGCACACTTGTGTTTACCGGAAATAAAAAAATCGAGGAGGCTAAAGTATCGATTTGCAGATATAATGCGGAAAAATTTGTGGGAGAGGGACTTACCCTAAGTGACGTTTACGGTGCAGAAGCAGGGATCATTACATGGGTGGATGTAAGAGGGTTACATGAAGTGGAATTAGTTGAAGAAATAGGCAGAGGATTCCATATACACCCGCTTATCTTAGAAGATATCCTGGATGTCTCTCAGAGACCCAAATTTGAGGAATATAAGGAAGGGTATTTCTGCATTCTTCGCGATTACCAGTTTGACCCGGGAAAACTTGAAATCAGGCCGGAACAGGTAGCGATCTACGTCAATACCGGTCAGGGATTTGTGGTGAGTTTTCAGGAGGCAGAATCCGATCTTTTAAAGGATGTACGTAGCAGACTTGAAATGGGAAAGGGTAAGATTCGGATGCGGGGAGCAGATTATCTGTCATATGCCTTGATGGACCGGATAGTAGATAATTACTTTTTTCTGCTTGATGATATGGGAGTCAAATTGGAAGACATTGAAAACGAGGTGCTTGCTTCTGCCAGTTCGGCGATTCGCAAGGATATTCACAAGATGAAGAGAGAACTGCATGGCATGAGAAGGTCGATCAGTCCCCTTCGCGAAGCAATTAATATGATGATAAAATCTGAGGTTGCGGGTATTACATCGACTACAGCTATTTACCTAAGAGACCTGTATGATCATACTGTTCAGGCCCTGGACCTGACGGAGACTTTCAGGGAAAATATCAACTCCCTCAACGATTTGTATCTGTCTGAACTGAGCTTTCGCATGAATAAAGTAATGCAAGTATTGACCATTGTTGCCACCATCTTCATACCCCTTACTTTCATTGTAGGGGTATACGGAATGAATTTCGACCATATGCCTGAATTGCATTGGCGATACGGATACCCAGTGGTTTGGACCATCATGATGGGTTGTGCCATATTGATGTTGTTTTACTTTCGTCGTCGTGACTGGTTATGAGGTGTGATCCTGGCTTCATGGTTAAGATGACGTTAATCGTCCTTAAAACATGAATGTTTAGCCTCCTGGTCATGTTTACTTCATAGAACCAGTAGGAGATAGATTATGAAAAAGAATCATGTTTTTTATCTGATATTATTAATGGTGACGGCATTAGCATGTAGTGCACCACAATATGTTCAGGAAGATGAAAGATCTCGAGATCGAAATGATAGACGGGTGATTGAGATCAGTGAGCCCATTACACTCGCAGATTACCTTCGTAGAGTACCAGGTGTATTTCTTGATGACAGTCGTGGCTACCCGGTTGTGACCATACGTGGTGGCCTACCTTTGTTTGTTGTTGATGGTGTCAGAATTGGCAATAGTTATATGGAAGTGGCCCAATTGGTCAATGTACAGGACATTGCCTCTGTAGAAGTATTGAAAAGTCCCGGAGAAACCATTCCATATGGAAGACAGGCCGGGAATGGGGTGATTATTATTCGAACCAAGACAGGTCACGACCCCTTGTGATGCCATAAATCTATGTATAAACAGTGTATCGGTAAGCAGCGCAAAGTGCTATTGATTTAGCTGCTCATTGCAGAATTCAGTCAGGCTGATGAGTTCAGACTCTGAATATCCACGAATATTGTTTGACTTCATAAAGTCCTTTAAGTCATCACTCATGTCCGGTATCTTTTTAATGGCTTTCTTTGGTGACTTCAATGGGATCAGTTCATTTTCGAAAAACCAGAAATAGGCATCCTCGACCTCAATATTGTAACTGGAGGGTAATTTTTCCAGATATACATAATCAGGGTTGTATACAGGATTTTGAGTGCTACTCACTGCGGTTGCTGAGGTCTTGCCGTAACCGGTTTCTTCTCCCGGTAGTAAAAGTTTGCGCTTTCGTCTTAATAGTAGATTTACTTTGCCGTTAATAATCACTTCATAGAAAACCTTTTCTATTGGCAGGTAGGTTACATCAGCAATCACCAGTTTACTAATATCCGCAGTGTTGTTATATGGTACCTTTGAGTGTCCCAAATCAATCACCATTTCCTCGGTAATCAGGTTATAGTTTAGTTGTAAATCAGTTTCTGTACCATTATTTAAAATGACCCTGGCATCCTGCGGTTCCTCAAATCGAAAATGTTCGTTATCCAGATCAACCTGAGCAGTCATGAGGGTTGTAATGCCAACCAGGCATAGTAGTATACATATTTTCATCAGTACGACTTTGTAGTAAAATATTAACTTTTTTGCTGTGGTTCAACCCACATGAGATAATAGGTTTTTTCATGAGAGTTAAGGATGCCTGTCCGCACTGGGCCAGGTGGCCAATAAAGACGGGACTTCAGGGCCTTTTTGATTCATGAGCGAATGACCTTCATTGAATCAGGTACGACCCTATTTGAAAGGAGAGTACTACTTGCCTGAAATCAAAGTAATAGCGCAAGTATTTGATGGAAACAACCAAGCATATTTGCTTATTTTATATTAAATTATAAGAAATGTGAGAAACCAACTCCAACCTGGGTTTTAGTAACCATCAGACTATGAACATAACTTTTGAACAAGCCACCCTTGTGAAGTGTCTATGACACAAGAGGGTGAAATCAGGCGGTACACAAATAGATTTTTTTTGGCTTATCATTAAATGTTATGAAAGATCTCGAAAAACGCTACGGCCAGTTAAAAAGGAATATGAAGACCATGGAGTTTCACATACCGGAAACCATGGCAGGGCTGGATAAGCTCATTAGAAACAATTCCATTGAAGGGGCTTTGTCATTGAAAACCAAAGAGTTGATTGCTTTGAGTTTGGCTGTACATGCAGGTAATTCAGATTGCGCTCTGATGCAATTGAGAGAAGCACTACAAGCAGGTGCCAGTGATGATGAGATTTGCGAAACAGTAGAAGTTGCAGTCATGATGGGAGGAAGGCCATCTTTGGTGACAGGAAGTGATGTAGTTGCTGCCATGTCGGAATTAAGTAGGGAGGATTGCCCTCAGTTGCTCTATGATCACCTTTCAGACTAAAATGGGAAGATCTATTTCCGGCTTACCTTAAGTCATGTCCAGTGCTCATATGTCCGTATTTGCAGCCTATTTGGCTCGCCTGCCTGCGCTGCCGCTATGCCAGATAGGTAATAGAAAGGTCTAATGCATAGTCCGGGTTTAAGTCGGGATGTTTCTTTCTACAACACCGGGCTTATCATTTTGGCCATACCTTCCTTAAGCCTATCAGTAACTGGACGCATCCGATAGACATCTGGATCAATTCTTACACACTTTTTGCAGTCTTCAAGAAACATGCTTTTGAGTTGGACAGCTGTTTCACGATCATAAATCATTGCATTTACTTCAAAATTCTGTTCAAAACTTCGAATATCAAGATTTGCGGTTCCAACCGAAGATAGGGCGTCATCAGCGACAATCATCTTACTGTGCAGGAATCCATCCTGATACAGGTAAATTCTGACACCAGCTTGCAGAAGGACCTCAAAATAGGATCTGATACTCCACTTGACTATTCGGCTATCTGAATTCTCTGGCAACATGATTCTTACATCTACCCCACTCAGGGCAGCCGTTTGAAGCGCCTCGATGATAGATTCACCGGGAATGAGATAAGAATTGGTGAGGTAAATGTATTCATTGGAGTCATTGATCAATTTGAAGTATTGCTGTCGTACCGCTGCATAATCCGAATCGGGCCCACTGAACACAATTTGGACGGCTTTATCTGCAGCCGTTGCTTTGTAGTCAACAATGTAAGGCAGAAACGGGTCGTCAGATCCGGTAACATAATTCCAATCCATGGTAAAAATGGCGTCGAGACTTTCTACACTCGGGC
>JAUILF010000432.1 GCA_030433135.1 Bacteroidia bacterium
CGCCCAGTTTTCCTCGTTACCCAGACCTTCACCAAATCCACCCGGCCAGCTCTTGAAATCACACACCGGTGCCTCAGCATAAATGGAAGCCACCTTCCGGGGATTTTGCCTGGCCCAGTTATAAATAAACAACCCACCTCTGCTTACCCCCATCAGAGTGACTTTCTCATGTAGATTCCAGGTGTCGGTAATGAACTGATAAAAATCGTTCCAGATCTCCATGGCTTGAGGGCTTCCATACAGATTGTCGGTATCGATGTAAACGAGATGGTAACCCTCAGATACCAGGATGCTATCGGCATCCGTATGCCAGTCCGGAAAACGAGCGCGCCAGATCCAGGGATTACCCAATAATGGTTCCGGCGGTAAGATAAGTCGGGCATCTCTCTCTCCCACAGAAAAATCCAGACGTTGAAATCCTTTCCAAACAGACTCAACTTCATTACTTATCCTATTTTTTGAAGCGGATGTTTGTCCAGTCAGGATGTGAGTCACCAGGAAAAAAAGTCCTATGAGGTAAATCCTTAGGTTGTTAGTCAGTAGACTGAGATCACCTTTCTTAAGAAGAGGATTGCCCATGGTGGTTTGAGTTCGATTAGATAAGTGGCACTAAGCTAAATATTATCAGTGAATCGATAGAGGGTTATAGTCGGTATGAAAACAAGTTTGTGCTGGACACTATGGTTTCCTCATACTTTGCTAATTTACCACCATGAGAATTAATGATACAACAGCCTTGTCTAACTATGAGGCTCATGAAGATCGATATCATCGGATGAAGTACCGTAGGTGCGGAAGATCCGGTATTTTATTACCCATGATATCCCTGGGTCTATGGCATAATTTTGGGCATGATGACAGCTTTTCCAATGCCCGGAATATTCTGAGAACCGGATTTGATCATGGAATTACTCACTTTGATCTGGCTAATAATTATGGACCCCCATATGGGGCTGCAGAAGAGACTTTTGGGCGGATTCTGAAACAGGACTTTCTTCCCTACCGGGATGAATTGATCATATCCACAAAGGCCGGCTGGGATATGTGGCCGGGTCCTTATGGCAACCTTGGGTCCAGAAAGTATCTGATTGCCAGTCTGGATCAAAGCCTGGACAGGATGGGACTTGATTATGTCGATATATTTTATTCCCACCGCCGGGATCCGGACACTCCGCTCGAAGAAACCATAGGTACTCTGCATGATATCGTCAGACAGGGCAAGGCCCTCTACGTAGGAATCTCCCAGTACAATGCCGAGGATACTGCACGTGCAGCTGCTATACTGGAGGACCTGGGTACCAAGCTCTTCATTCATCAGCCGCGTTATAGTATGTTCGATCGTTGGGTGGAGGATAAATTGCTCGACGAGCTCGAACGTCAGGGTACCGGTTCGATCGTATTTTCACCACTGGAGCAAGGGGTATTAACCAATAAGTACCTGGGTGGCTTTCCTGAGGATTCCCGGGCAATCAGGGATGGGAGGTATCTCAAAGAAGATTCCATTACTGCTGAAGTACTGGATAAAGTGAGTGCCCTTAATGATATAGCCAAATCCAGAGGACAGAGCCTCGCTCAGATGGCCATTTCCTGGTTATTGAAAGATGACCGGGTTACCACGGTACTGGTAGGTGTTTCACGTACTTCTCAACTGCTGGATAATATTGGCAGTCTCGATAACCTGGATTTCTCTGATGGCGAACTAAAAAAGATTGAAGACATTTTAGCTTAGATCCGATCTCTTGAAATACGGTAAACATCTAATTGGGTTGTTTTTTCTGCTGATGGCCAGTCTCGTCTGGTCCCAGGATGACCTGACCACTTATATCCTGGTTCGACAAGCTGATCGAACGGGTGGAGAAGATGTTCTTTCTGAGAAGGGAGAAATTCGGGCTCGTGAATTGAGTAGGGTCCTGGAGTATGTGGACCTTGATATGGTATATTGTTCAGACTATCGTCGTACAAGGGCTACCGTAGATCCGATGCTTAGACAGAAAGGTATGGAAGCCACGATTTACAATGCTAAAGACATTCCGGGGTTTGTGGAGACTCTCGAATCACACCAGGGTAAAACTGTGTTGATTGTGGGGCACAGTAACACCGTACCCCAAACCATTAATATGCTTGGTGTCTCGCCGCCGGTCCCGGATCTCAACCACGATCAATACGACAGACTCTATATTGTTTCCCGGTCCATGACGGGCGATACCCGTTTAGTTACACTCCAATTTGGCGAGGATACTCCCTGACCTCGTCCCTGTATGGTCAGGCCTTCAAAAATGAAATGCCGTATTCTCCGCAGATCTCAGCTACTCTCTCCAAATCAGGAGGTCCATCCGAGGGTAAGTCTGCCAATTTGGAAAACATGCCTTCGATACCTGCGGGGAAGGCACTGGTAATCATCTGAGCCTTTTCAGTTCCAACTACCATCCAGGCATGAGGTAGGTTACGGGGTGCAAAAGCAATGTCTCCTTTTTTCAAAACGGTAGTCTTACCATCAATCATGAATTCGACCTCTCCGGCAAGAACCCGAAAGATTTCGTCTTCCCGAGTGTGCACGTGTGGAGGTATACCTACACCAGGCTCCACATCATCAACCCATTCTACAATTTGATTTCCGGTTTCACTACCCACTAATTTGTGCGTCTGCAAGTCTCCGAGAACGTTGAGAACATTTCCCTGATCATTTCTTACCACCTTAGATTTGGCTGTAGGACCCTTGCTCACTGTTTTGAATGCTTCTGGAACCAGGGCGAGTCCTACTCCCGCTCCCGATGCCTTTAGAAATTTTTTCCTGTCCATTGTTGATTTGTTTTGATCCAAATATATGGCAGGACCGATGCGCATGACTTGTGAAAAAGTCGGTAAAACCTTAGAAAATCCGACTTTAGGGGCTTGATGTTAACCCCTTCTTAGTACAGAAGGAGACAAGCCCGTGTGTTTTTTAATAAAGGAGCTAAAGTAGTCCGGAGATGAGAATCCCAACTGAAAAGCTACTTCTTTAATCGAACGATCGGTAAATTTCAGAGCATAACGGGAGCGCATTAGTAATTGCTCTATGATCAGGTATTTGGCTGTTTCATTCAGTACTTCCCGGGTACATTCATTCAGGTATTTTTCAGAAATATTCAGGAGTTGAGCATATTCTCTTACCTCATGACAGGTCTTATATTTTTTTGCCAGCATTCGCTTAAAATTGTAAACTATGTTTTTCTGGCTGTTGTTTTCTGAAACAACTGATCTGATATTGCATCGTCCGTCGAAATAGACAAATAGAGTATTCAAAAGGGAAAGAATAGCATTTTCCCGGTGATTGAGATTTGAACCCAGCAGTTCATCGATCATTTCCAATATGGCTTGAGTCCTTAGTTCTATACCCGGGGCCAAATTGACCTTGAGAATCTCGTTGCGGTTAAACAATCTGACTTCGTTTATATGGAGCCTATTTAGCATGGGTTCATCGAAGATCTCCGTCGGTAAATAGAGAACATATCCAGCAGATGTGGCACCACTTTTACGGTCGATAGACCAGGAAATATCAGGATGGAGAAAGAAAACCGAACGACCGACATCCTTGTAAGTAAGATCATTGATAGTAAACGTATCAACTTTCTTCTTGATCCAGCAGAAGGCGTGGTTTTGGCCATCACTGTGCATGCCGGAGTCGATAATCGGAAGAATTTTTAGTGAAGTGAGATTCATGACGGATACGGACTTTGGTTGCTCAGTGTCACTTTCTATTGTTCCAAAATAATTAAAAATGCTCAAACTGAACCTTAGGTCTGACTAGCTACAACATCTGTACCTGCTGTCTTGTCCCATTTGTATAAGCGCTTAAACATTTCTTGACTTCCATGACGGCACTACGAAGGCACCTCGGGGATTACTGGACTTTTTATGCTTCAGCGATACTTTTATTCACATTGGTGGCGCTGTATTTTACTGTACCCGCATTTCAGCAGTTTTCTCGTGAGTTTTGGGATGTAATCTGGAGTGAGGATGAAGAGCGTATCAGTACGTTTTTCCAACAGTTTGGAATCTGGGGCCCTCTGCTTATCATCTTTACCATGGTCTTGCAAATGTTCCTGATCATATTTCCGACCTGGGTTCCCATGGTGGTGGCAGTGATAGGATATGGACCCTGGATGGGCATGTTGATCTCGGTTACTGCTGTCTTTTGCGCCTCCACGGTAGGTTATTGGTTGGGAGAAAAGCTTACCGGTGCTGTCAAAGGGAATTTGCTTAAAGGTGAGAAATTTGAGCGATTGAGTGATTTTATCGGCGAAAATGGATTTTGGGCGGTGGTTTTATTTCGGATTTCACCCTTTCTTTCCAATGATGCCATCAGCTTTGTGGCAGGGATCGTCAAAATGGGGTATCGAAAATTTATCATGGCCACCCTGGCGGGGATTGTTCCATTGGCTGGTGCCATTGCTTACTTTGGTAAGAATACTGACACCTTGGAGGCAGGGTTGTATTGGATTGGGGGTGGGGGAGTGTTGCTTTATGGAATATATCTCGTGCTTAAATATCGAAGGAAAGTATAACCATCATTCATTGTTCAATTTCTGTTCAATCGCTTCCCGTACAAATTGTTCAGTGTTTTTCCTTCCAGGGTAGCATATTTCAAAAGCTTTGGAATGTAGTTCGGGAGTCAATCG
>JAUILF010000037.1 GCA_030433135.1 Bacteroidia bacterium
CCATGAAACGTATGCAGCATCTATTGCAGGATTTCGAACGAACATTAAGTCAGGGTACCGTCGTTGATGAGTTTGATTTTTAGAGAGATTTATTTCCCATGAGAAAAGATGACAGATTGATACAGTGAGTTACATTTACATGGTCAAAAGACATCCATTTTTGGTCTTGATCACTCAGGAACTGGATAACAATTCAGAAAAACACGGCCACTTCCATTCGGTATCCAAATAATTCTATTGTAATTTAAGTACTGCCCATCTTTGGCTTGATATTCGAAAGTCAGGCATTGTCATCGGTACGAATATTTACGGAATCCACCGATGCCCCACTGACCAGGAAGGTAACGGAGAACCCTTCCTGGTTTTCCCATTCAAAGCCGATCTGCTACTAACATCTCATAAGTGAGATCGGCCCTAAAAAGCCCGCACGGCACGCACCCTTAAATTTGACGACTTCATTGTCGTAACATCAGTGCCATCTCCAAAATCCTTTTTCCAGGCCGGATTGGACCCCTGTACCTCCACTTCTGTCGAACTCCAGTAATCCACGTCGGCAAATCCGCCAAGATTGGTAAGAGGTGGTGGAGCTCCCTGTCCTATATTCTGATGCATCTCCCTTAATTCATACAGAGAAGGCAAGAACCAATCGCTATAAGAATTCAAGTCGAGATTGATACATTCTTTTGCTGCAAACTGATTGTCTATGCCATTACAACCATCAAAAATATCTGTGGTGTTTTGATCTCCAGTTCCGATCAATTCACCGTCAGCTCCCACAATCATCGTACCCTCACATCCCCACTTAAGTGTTCCCTGATCCATTGGAACTGCAACCATCCCCTCCACTCCCGGTAAGGCATCCAGGTCATCCAGGTAGAAGATCAATCCTCCCTGGTAAGTCTTCCCATAAATACTATCCTTTGGCATCCCGGCGTCGAATATTTCCAGAGGACTGATATCATATGAAAGTAAGGTCTGCACCTTGGCACCAGCTGCCAGGATGTCGGAAAGGACATAACCAGCATCAAGTAAGGCCTGCACCCCTTTCTGCCCTTGTACCAGACCAAAATTCAGGATGGCCTGGTCGATCATTTCCTGGATGCTGCTGATGGTTCTTACTCCCAGGGTACCGTCGGGGAGTACCACCACCAGGCTGTCGGCATTATTATCTTCTGATAGTTCGCTTACCTTTGCTGTTCCATCAACTTCCAGGTCCTGAGCAAAAAGAATGTTGCTAAAGAATAAAGTAACAAAGATCAGGAATAAAATACTTTTCATTGGTTTTCTATTTGAGTGGTTCATAGAAGGGAATGACACTAATTAATAAGCCATAAGGTAAGCTTCTTTTCACACTTTAAATGTGGACCTGACTTTTATTCAAGTCATTGGATATTTGAGCATCTTCTTTCAATTATGTTGCATTTGACCTTAGTTGGAGTTTAGTCAACCAGTCTCTACAAAGAAGTTCATACTACCTTTCCTGAACAGGAGGACCTTCATCAGTTTTTGGTAATCTATGGCCAATTCTACCAGTAGATCCGATAGTCGCAAAAAACTGTCATCCAGATTGAATCCCCAACCCTGTAAAAACCGTAGTCAGAAGGACAAGCATAATTCTGGTACGTATCTGCATACGTCGGAAAATTGCAGCCAATTTTCAGTAGATTAAGAGAATGAAGTTTAACGCTGTAATTCTGTTATTGATGATCTCGATTTCCGCACTGGCTCAATCAACAGTTTCATCTTTCTCATGGGAAAGAGGCTCTCCGGAGGGTGCGGGCCTGTCTTCTGCTGCATTGGAGGAGATGCAGAAAGAGCTTGAGCACAGAGGCACCAAAAAATTGCTGATCATTAAAAATGACAAGCTCGTTTTTGAGTGGTTTGCAGAGGGATGGGAAGACAATGACAAGAAGCATTATTCAGCATCTCTGGCCAAGGCACTTGTGGGAGGTATGTCTTTACTGGTAACTCTGAACGATGGGCTAATTCACCCGGATATGCCAGCTTGCCAACTGATCCCGGAGTGGAAAAACAAAGGGGCAAAATCCATGATCACCATTCGTCAGTTGGCTACACATACCTCGGGACTGGATGATGCTGAGGCTCACGACGAAATGCAGCAGCAATTAGTAGATCAAGGGTTACATCCACATATGGATCTACCTGGATGGAAAGGGATGTTCTGGAGAAAAGATCCGGATCCCTTCTCAGTTTCCCGGGATTCCGCTTCCATTTTGTTTACTCCCGGTACTCAGTTTAATTACAGCAATCCGGGAATCGGGATGCTTTCCTATGCGGTAACGGCTTCATTAAAGAATACGAATTACAATAACATTCGAGATTTACTTTGGGATAGAATTTATGTGCCATTGGGAATCCAGGAAGACGAGATCACCATCGGGTACAATCAGGAATACCAGATTAATGACCTTACCCTGATTCCCAGCTGGGGTGGTGGATCTTTTACAGCTAATGCTGTGGCAAGGATCGGCCGGTTGATGTTGCATAAAGGGAAATGGGAAGGTCAACAACTGATCGATTCGTTGTGGGTAGAACGAGTGACAAACTATGCCAATACACCTTTGCCGGGTGGGGACCCGAATAAGGTTTCCGAAAGTTCATCTCTGCGAACTCCACTTAATCCCTACCCTGCTTCGACAATGGGATGGTACTCAAATTATGATGGTATTTGGCCCTATGTCCCACGGGATGCTTTTGTCGGTGCAGGAGCAGGAAACCAATTGTTAATGGTAATACCGAGCCTGGATATGATCGTTGTGCGTTTTGGCGATAATTTATTTAGTGAAACAGATGGCGAAGGATTCTGGCTTGGAGCAGAAAGGGAACTATTTAATCCCATCATGGATGTGATTATCGAAGCTCCCTATTCTCCATCATCTATCTCGTGCAACTTTGCACCAGAATCTGAGGTTATCCGTATGGCAGAAGGAAGTGATAACTGGCCAATTACCTGGGCAGATGACGATAACCTCTATTCGGCCTATGGGGATGGATGGGGATTTGATCCAAAAACCGATATCAAACTGAGTTTGGGGATAGTTAGAATAGAAGGATCTCCTCCAAATATTAAGGGATTCAATCTCCGGACCAATAGTGGTGAACGAGTGGGACAGGGAAAGTTTGGGGTTAAAGCAAGTGGATTGATTTCCGTTAACGGGGTGCTGTACATGCTGGTACGGAACGAAGAAAATTCCCAACTCGCAATCTCAAAGGATAACGGTGAAACCTGGCAATGGGTAGATTGGACTTTTGCTGAAAGTTTTGGTTGTCCTACTTTCCTGAATTTTGGAAGAGATTATGATGATGCCAGGGACAACTATGTATATATCTACTCCCAGGATGCCAATACAGCCTATGAGATCGCTGATCAAATGGTGATGGCCCGGGTGCCAAAGGAAAGGATCATAGACTCCCGGCACTACGAATATTTTGCCGGTTTGGACTCACAGATGCAACCACTCTGGTCAGAGGACATTCACAAACGTAAAGGGGTTTTCATGAACCCTGGCAAATGCTATCGATCCGGTATCAGTTACAATCCCGGATTAGAAAAATACTTCTGGTGCCAGATCATCCCCTATGCCGCTAGTCAGGAAGGGCCTCGATTCGATGGAGGGCTAGGGATTTTTGAAGCCCCAGAGCCTTGGGGTCCATGGAAAACCGTCTACTATACCCGAAAATGGGATATGGGCCCGGGCGAAACCATGAGCATTCCTACCAAATGGATCAGCGAGGATGGCCATACAGCCCATCTGGTTTTTTCCGGGAACGATTATTTTTCGGTGAGAGAGGTCAGGTTTAGATAAGCTGTAAGACTACCTTCCAAAGTGTTCAATGAAAACAAATTGGGTATACGAAGCAATTATGGGGAGCATGCTCGAATCAGATCTCCCCCTTTAATTTCCTGGCGATGACTTCCGCTTTTGAATTCACATTAAGTTTTCTGCAGTATGGGTTTCAGACTGAAATCCGGTTGCAGTAGAAAAAACTGGGACCTTCCCAGGACAGTGGTAAAGCGAAGGACCAAACGCCGGTCGTTATGATGATGCCCCCGGTAGATCATTGAGTCGGGAGAGGCATACATCAATGTTTCCCCCTGCAAGTCAAAAACATTGAGTTGCCTGATATCCTGCACCAGCAACCATGGACCGACACGCGATAAATCACTGATGTCGGTAAAGGTGAGCTGACTGGTAAAATCCCGGCAGGTTGATCCGTCATAGCGCCAAAGGCCGGTTTGGGTGCCCAGCCATAAATAGCCTGGTTCATCCCTGGCAACAGCATGAATCCTGAATTTGGGCAGGTTCTGTCCAATCGTCTTAAAAGTATACTGGGTGCACTGCGCCTGCAGGGCACTGCAGAAACACCAACTGAGACAAAAGGTAATCAAGGCAACTCGGATCAAGATATTCACTCAGTGTTCATTTTGATCCCAAATCATGGGTTAATGGAAAGTGTAATGTAGGGAATCTATTTGGTCAAATCCATGGCAGCATGATTCAATAATGTTAACGCTGGATCATGCGTTATGGTTTTGTCATGAGAGTCAAAGATGCCTGTCTACCATGGCTGGCCAGGCGGGCAATAAAGACGGGCCACGTAGGGCGTAGTGCTCCAAGTACTTTTTGACTCATGACCGAATGATCTCGCAGAGTCGAGTACGACAGTGCTCGAAATGAGGGAACAGCGAAAGCGGATGGGTTAGCTATTGTCACCATTATGGTGAGAATCAAAAAGTTAATTGATGACCAGGTCGGCAGGTGTTCATGAGGTCTGGTTTGATGGGACTCCGTATGAACACGGGATGAACTTGTTTCAACTACAAACCGAAGGATTTTCTGAAACGAAGAAGATGCTGATCAGCAAGTGATTGGCACTGCCAACCAGATATGCCTGGCGCGGTACCTTAACAAACTCGACGGAAAACATATTCCATTCATTTAAGTGCGACGATTGCTCCAATTGATGGCGATGGTGTTTTCCACTTTGCAAGCACAGAGCTGCTCAGTAGCCCAAATTGAAGGGGCAGTATCCAGAAGTACGATAGTTGCAGTGTTGTTGGGATAATTGGGTACTGGTGGCCGGCATGTATGGTCCTACACCAATTGCAGGAAAGAAGCTGCAAGGCCGTAGGAAGAGCATCGCTGAAAAGAATGAGCAGAAAGCCACTGTACCCTTCAGGAGGGTGAAGCCATTCCGTTGAATAGAATAGCTTAAGATATCAACTCTTAAAAAGCCCGAACAGCCCTTACGCGGATGCTGAGGTCCCTGGCGACGGAGAACTGACCGCCAGTGTTAAAATTCTGACCCCGAGCGGAGGAACTACTGCCCTCCGTAGAACTCCAGTAGAAAGCAGCTGCAAACCCCCCAAAACCTGCCAAATACAGATTGTTATACATCAGATTCAATTCATCTTTGGAAGGAAGAAACCAATCATCAAAACCATCGAGAATTAGCTCGACACAGAGTTCTGCTGCAATATTTACCTCGGCACAGCCTGCCTCAATATCTAAAGTATTTTGTTCTCCGGATCCTACAGCTTGGCCGTCTGCACCAGCAATGATAATACTAAAGCATCCCCATTCAGCTTCTGAGCTTTGATCTGATGGAGCAGCAACCATTCCCTTTACACCGGGAATCGTATCGAGATCGTCCAGGTAGAAGAGTAGACCACCCTGATATGTCTTGCCATATAAACTGTCTGTGGGAATACCTACAAAAAGAAAGTCCATTGGTGAGACACCCGCATCCAATAAATTCTGGATGCTATAACCGTAGACGAGTAACGGCATGATCCCTTTCTGGCCCTGAGCAAGACCAAAATTTAGGATAGATTGATTAATCATATCCTGAAGACTGGAAACATCTCTGACTCCTACAGTTCCATCTGGAAGTATGACAAGCATACTGTCAGCCTCGTTGTCTTTCTGGAGATTGTTTATTTTGGCTTTACCTTCTACTTCCAGGTCTTGAGCAGTCAAACAGATGGTAAATAACAGAGATAGGAGAGTAAGAATCTGTTTCATGTTTGTGCGTGTTCACCATAAGATAGCTGACAAATCGGGAATAAACAAAAAAAGACCCGGCCTCACTCTTGACCAGGTCTTATATATTGCGGAGTGTTCGATCCGGGATTGATCCTTTTCCAGGCTTTGGATTAACCGATTAACGGTACTTCTTGAATTGTGTCGTGTGACATAGTTATGATGATTTAGATGCATAGAACTTCAAAAACCGTCACTCCAGCGTCACTGATAAAATAAAAAACCCCATAATACATTATATTACAGGGTCTTATACTGCGCTTCGTGTACCCGGAGCGGGAATCGAACCCGCACGGCCTCAACGGCCACAGGATTTTAAGTCCTGCGTGTCTACCAATTCCACCACCCGGGCAAAATGGGTACTAAATTCAGTCAATACTTTCAATGTACAAAAGCCAGCAAGACTTTCCTGCGTGCCTGCCTCGTAGTATTGCGAGGTCTACAATTCCACCCTTGTGCTGACATTCATCGTCAGTAACCCGGGCAAAATGGGTACTAAATTCAGTCAATACTTTCAATGTACAAAAGCCAGCAAGATTTTCCTGCGTGCCTGCCTCGCAGTATTGCGAGGTCTACCAATTCCACCCTTGTGCTGACATTCATCGTCAGTAACCCGGGCAAAATGGGTACTAAATTCAGTCAATACTTTCAATGTACAAAAGCCAGCAAGACTTTCCTGCGTGCCTGCCTCGCAGTATTGCGAGGTCTACCAATTCCACCCTTGTGCTGACATTCATCGTCAGTAACCCGGGCAAAATGGGTACAATAGTTAACTCAATCTTTCAATCTTCATATGTACCAAACAGGACTTCCCTGTACTGTCAGACGACTGGGTTCCAAAAATACTGGAAAAAGTCAAAAACCTCCTGATCTCAGGTCACTTTAGTGATAAAACGCCGTAGATACACAAATACAGCATCACAGTCCAGTAACTAATTCCGTACTGTAATCGATTAAGGATAACCCCTACTCCTTGTATATGATGGTAATCTTAGGCGAATTCAGACAGCCTCTTCAGCTTGTATCTGGCTTTGAGAAGCTCATTACGACGTTCTACTGATGGCTTGACAAAGTGCTTGCGGGTACGCAGTTCATTCATGACACCAATGCGGCGATGCTTCTGCTTGTAGCGCTTCAAAGCCCTGTCGATAGGTTCTCCTTCCTTTACATTGACTATGATCATAGCAAATCGATTAAAAAAATGATCGCAAATGTAGAATTTTTCCTGGAATTCACAAGAAAAGATGATGCCGGAAATAGTCTTGATACTACGTAACGGATGCCCGATCTTCAATTAGCATATACAATGCTGTAATTCATTCCTCATTTTCATTGAGATCAGCACTTTTTTACCCTATTTTGGTTTTCCAACATATCATACCCATGACAAAGAGTTTTGGAGGCCAGGTGGCCATTGTAACGGGAGCCGGAACCGGCATCGGATTTGACATTGTAAAGCAACTGACAGAACAGGGAGCCTCGGTGGTGATCAATGAGCTGGATCCCGAATTATTAAGCCAAGCTATTCAAAAGATTGGTGCCGGCGATAAACTGATCCCGGTTAGCGGGGACGCAAGTGATTTGTCCGTGATCGACAAAATGGTTCAGACAGCCGTAGAGACCTTTGGGCAACTCGACATTGTCATCGCCAATGCAGGAATCACCAGCTATGGAAGTTTCATGAAGTTCACTGCGGAACGCTTCGAACAACTGGTGAATCTGAACCTCCGGGGATCCTTTTTTTTGGCCCAAAAAGCAGCCGAACAAATGATCAAACAAGGTGACGGCGGACGTATCCTGTTTATGTCGTCTGTTACCGGATTGCTTGCCCATCCCTACCTCGCTGCCTATGGAATGACCAAGGCGGCTCTTAAAATGTTGGCCAGTGCGCTGGTCATAGAGCTTGCCCCGCACGGTATTACCACCAATGCGATTGCTCCCGGAGCAGTGGCCACCGAGCGCACGACGAGCATGACCCCGGATTACGACAAGATATGGGGAGGTTTCATTCCTACCGGTAAGGTCTCCTACCCTACTGATATTTCGCGCACTGCCTTATTCCTGGTTTCCAAAGAATCCGGCCAAATCAATGGTCAGACCATCGTAGTGGATGGTGGCATCACCAGCATCTGTGCTGTAGATGAGGACACGGATAAGCCGGAGGAGTGAAAACGGTAGTCGGTTGCCGGTTACGGGTGGCCGGAACATAGTTTTCTGAATACTCCACTACAGTGATTGCCATTTTTGCAAATACCAGTTCAAGGTAATCACACCATTTGGTTTAAATTCTATGCCTATATTGGATCCATATATGGGTGAACCACTATCTAAATTAGAAATCAGTAAGACTGACTTTGCTATTGTTGACCTAGAAACAACGGGGATAGACAGTGTTAATGATCGCATAGTTGAAATCGCCAATCGAAGATATAGTCCAGAACGAGAAAGTTCTATTGTATTCGATACACTGATCAATCCTCTTCAGAAAATAAAATCAACCCATATTCATGGAATACAAGATCAAGATGTTCGAAACGCACCAACATTTGAAGAAGCAGCACACAAAATATCCGGACTACTTAGTGGTGCTGTTTTGGCCTCCTACAATGTGAATTTTGATTACATGTTCTTACGAGAAGAATTTAAGCGAATCGGAGCCAAAATGGTAATGCCATTTGTTTGATGTTCCTGAAATCTATTTTAAAATTAGGTTCTCGATGTAGTTTGATTGACGCATGTCAGGAATTTGGTATTGATAATCAAAGAGCTCATACTGCATGGAGCGATGCTGAAGCTTGTGAAAACTTACTAAGATTCTACTTGGACTGTCTGGAAAACAACTCTATAGTGAAATTCAGCGATCTCGCTAGATCACAGAAATACAAGTTTCAAAAATCTATGGACTTCCCCCTTGCAGAAATTGGGCCTATTACCACTCCTGTTGATTTACAACCACTTTCAAGAAAAGCTAAGGAGCCGCTCCCAGGATTTGAAGCAAACCAGGATGCTATGAAAATTTATTTCAATACACTATGTGTGGTACTCCAGGATTCCATTCTCACTCATGATGAATTCAATTACATGAAGGACCTTCAGCGAAAGCTTCATCTGAAATCAGAGCAAATCAAAGCTATGCATGGAAGGGCATTCCTGGCAGTCATGATGAATTACATTAGTGATGATTGGTTAGATGATTCCGAGGAACAAATGTTGTTTCAACTTCAAACAAATCTGGAACAATTGGGATGGGCTCCGGGGACTAAAGAGCAAGTGTTATAAGAATGAAACTGAAAGACCTGGTAAATATTAACAATCCTGTTGGGTATAGGATTGGTCTATTTATTCAATTTCTAATATTACTATCAATTGTTACATTTTCAATTGGCACGCTCCCTAATCTAAGTGACCATTTTCAGAGAGTCTTACGAGCTACTGAAATTTTTATCGTAGTAATTTTCTCTGTGGAATACCTGATCAGAGTTTTTACATCTCAAAAACCACTTAGATTTATTTTCAGCTTCTTTGGAATAATTGACCTACTGGCCATTTTGCCATTTTACCTTTCGCTGGGAATCGACTTGAGATCACTACGAGCTGTCCGACTCCTGAGACTCTTTCGAATCCTAAAACTTGCTCGTTACTCGAAAGCCATTGACCATTTTAGAAGAGCTATTTTACTTAGCAAAGGTGAATTGGGAATCAGCCTTGCTGCCATGATCTTGTTACTGTATTTTAGTGCTGTAGGTATCTACTATTTTGAAAAAACAGCTCAACCGGAAAGTTTCTCTTCTGTATTTGATAGTCTTTGGTGGTCTGTAGCAACACTTACTACTGTGGGATACGGAGATGTATATCCTGTAACAGTTGGGGGAAAGGTCTTCACTTTCTTTGTTCTCATGATCGGATTAGGAATTGTTGCCATCCCTGCCGGAATTTTCGCTGCAGCTTTATCAAAGACTGATGTTGAATAGCGATTTCTAATTGCTTTTGCAAGATGTTTTCAACATATCACTCCTCCCCATAACTGCATACATACTGACCCTCTGGCCAGTAGTGAGCATTACGATTTGGACAATTCTTCCCCCTCGAAAGGGGGAAATGAAGTTTATTGACTCCTATGGGCAGACACCACCGGCGACCCGCAACCGGCGACCGGTTTACCAGCCTTTGGCTGGCAACCGTCCTAGAGTTCCCGTACCCAGATATTGCGAAACCTCACCTCATTGCCGTGGTCCTGAAGCAGTAGCGGCATCTTTTCGGGATGTGGGACATATTCGGGCTCACCTATGAAAATGCAAGGTCCTGCTAGCTCAAAGTGATTTTGGATAAGGACTCCGTTGTGGAAGGCCGTGATTGTAGCCGGAGATTCCAGGCTGCCATCCTCCGCAAATCTTGGTGCCATAAACACGATGTCATAACTCTGCCATTCACCGGGAGGACGGCTGGCATTTACCAGGGGTATACTTTGCTTGTACATGGCTCCTGCCTGTCCATTAGCATAGGTCTCGTTCTCGTAGGAATTGAGGATCTGAATCTCATACAGTCCCATCAGAAAGAGTCCACTGTTGCTGTAGCCCTGGCTTTCTTTACCTGGATCTACCGGGGCCAACCACTCTATGTGCAATTGACAATCCCCAAAAGCCTGTTTGGTTTCGATGGCTCCTCCTCCCGGTTTGACAATCATGGCTCCATCTTTCACATTCCACTTGGGGGGACTATAATCGTCATGGTTCAACTTGTAATCGAGAATGGATTGCACGTGATCCATTCGCACACCGTAGTCATATTTCGGCTTGTGCCAGGCATCGAGATTAGTACCATCAAACAGCATAATGGCATCCGAAGGAGGCAGATCCATCCTGCCGGGAGTGACCTTGTCCGGTTTTGGTTCCCAGACTTCGGTAGCTTTCCAGGGTTGAGTCTTGCCCAGTTCCTCCCAATCTATTTCAATAACTTCCTGTGCCCCTGTAGCAAGTGACAGCAGGGAAAGGGTCATGCAGTATATCCATTTCATTCCTCAAAAATTATATTCCTCAATGTAGCAAGTTCTCGGCAAAGACTACCCTATACTTTCACTAGTACGTGTATTACAAATTTCCCCAAAATTCTAGGTTTGCAGGAACTCCAATTGATAAAAAGTCTGTTTTACTCTGAACGATATTTAGTGGGTACGGGTAGCTCATGGCATTAGTGCATCCCTGTCTGGAACTTGATGGCTCTCATCCCTTGTGGTGTTATACTTCCCCATATTTTTCATGACGCTACTGCTGGTGCCTTGTTATGGCCCACTGCCGTGGGGGCGTCCTTTGGCATTGCCCCAAAGGACCAAAGGTCTAGTCAACTCCACGAGGTGGCGGGGAAGGTTCTAACTTTCCTGGGTTCTTTCGCTTTAGGTGTATTTTGTACAGCCAGGGTGGATCGCTTGTATAACCGCTGGATCCATTTGGAATTAAGATAGCAATTAACCTCATGTTTTGTTCCTAATCTACTGACTCCCTATACATTAACACTCTATAAACCCAAATGGATAAGGCTACCTTTATCCTTAAAAACTAATTCTCTTGTAAATCAAAGACTATCCTTTTATGACCTGCCTTCAAGTTACAAGCGATCTTCAGGAGGGTACTGAGATGCACAGATTGATGCTGGAGTCATAAATCGCCATGTCTGACAAGGCAAGACGAGGAAAGATACCGGGATGTATCTAAGGAAGGAATAACGCAGTCAGGCATGGTGAGAATGACTTTCAATTTACCAGCGCGAGATGGGTATCTCAGCACCCTCCTCAAGGCCACTGGGAGTTGACGTCACTCAATACGAAACTTGCACACATAGTAAATCACTGGTTGCAAGTATGAAAGTCGTTACAACATGGCAACTGATGTCATCAAAGCAGCAAGCTGAGGGAGATTTGTCAGGCACACAGTCATTGGTTAATTTCCCGGCATTGTTGTAATATGTATATATTCATATGCAACCATTTGATTTGTGTCACGTCCTTAATCATTAGAAGGAGAAGCTATCAGGCATTCTCTTGGTGATTATTCAATCTAATTCAACTAACATGAAAAAATCATACCCTGTACAATTAATAGTCTTTATTCTGGCAGGACTAACCCATATGGGCTTTTCCCAATCTGTCGTAGGTAGTCATCATGTGACAGAAAGCCAACGCGACGTGGGGTCCTTTAATTCGATAAGTGTATCCAGTGGTTGGGATTTGTATTTAGAACAGGGAAGCAAGGAATCGCTAACCGTTGAAGCGGATGACAACTTACACGAGGTATTGATTACTGAAGTGAAGGGAGGGACCCTGCATATTTATACCCGGAAAGGCGTCAATATCAAGGGCAGTGAAAAGAAGGAAGTACACGTTGTAGTCACGAACCTGAAAGAAATTTCAGCATCGGGAGGTTCTGATGTGAAAGCTATTGAACGGATCGAAGTGGGTGATTTTGTATTAAAACTAAGTGGTGGTAGTGACCTGGAGATGGATGATTTTGTGGTAGGTGGTTTGTCGGGTGATTTTAGTGGAGGCTCTGATGCTAATATTGACATGACGGGATCAGGAAATATAAGCTTGAATTGCAGTGGTGGCAGTGATGTCAACCTTAGTACAGTAGATGGTTCGACTTGTAAATTGATCCTGAGCGGTGGCTCCGATGTTAGTCTTGATGGCCGAATGGAGGAACTGGATGTTAATGCTTCTGGTGGCAGTGACATCAGTGCGGAAAACCTTGAAACGATGCGGGCGACGATCAATCTCTCCGGTTCTTCGGATGGCAAGTTTACCGTTACCGAAGAACTAAATCTGAGTTTGAGTGGTGGAAGTGATGTGATAATCAGGGGTGATCCCCGCGTAGTACGTCAGAATGTTTGTAAATCATGTGATGTCAGACTTTGACAATCCCTAAGGGTTGCTCCGATTACTTGGCTGCAGCTCTTTCGAGTCGATCGTTGATGGTAAGCCCCAGTCCTGCCTCGGGCATACGTTCGACTAATATTAAGTCGTAGTGACATTGATCCATATGCCTGAGAGCATCATAAAGCTTTCGACCAGCCTCGTGTAAGTCACCAGCTTGGCTCAGAATGATTTGCTGCTTCTCGGGCAGGATCCTGATTGGCTTCGAAAATGTGATCACTCCGGTCTTTTCAATATCAGTTATGTCATAGTCATGAATATTTTTAACTACGACCAATCGGGCATGAGGTGAGTAATGATAGGGTAACATTCCAGGTCCGGTAGGATGATCTGACGATTTGGTGCTGATCGTCAGGTTGGATTGAAGGACATCCTGTATTTGATCTTTCGTGATGGCACCATACCGGTACAGAACCGGCTTACCATGATTGAAACCGACTATGGTTGACTCAAGACCATGGCCACAAGGACCCCCATCAAGAATATAAGGAATGACATCCCCCAGTTGTTGGTCTACATGTTTGGCGGTCGTCGGACTGATATAACCAAATGGGTTGGCACTGGGAGCAGCGAGTGGAAATGAAAGCGATTTTAAGAGTTCCAATGTAAGTGGATGTGCCGGCATTCTGACTCCCACGGTTGACAAGCCAGAGGTCACCCTGTTTGATATGGATTCCCGGCGAGGAAGGATCAGGGTCAAGGGCCCCGGCCAAAAAGCATCCATCAGCTTTATCGCTGGATCCGGTACTTCTCTGACCCAGTCTTTGAGGCGATCCATATCACCAATGTGGAGAATCAAAGGGTTGTAAGCAGGTCTGCCTTTTGCCTTGAAAATTCGAGTAACTGCCCTCTCATCCAGGGCGTTCGCTGCAAGGCCATATACCGTTTCAGTTGGAATGGCGACCAGCCCCCCTTTTTGAAGAAAGCCGATCGCTTTTTTGATGTCCGTTCCAATTTCTGCCATACTTACAACTTCATATGATGGCCAAAACCGTTTTCCGTTAAAGTAAAGATTTGAAAACCGGGCGTTTAGGGGTAATATCTCCGACACGCTCTTTCTTGGCTTCTTCAAAGGCACTAAAGTTACCCTCATAGAAGAGCAGTTCACCATTATCTTCGTAGGATAAGATGTGGGTTGCCAGTCTGTCGATAAACCACCTGTCGTGCGATATCATAAGGACACAGCCGGCAAACGATTCCAGTGCTTCTTCCAGTGCTCTCAGGGTGTTTACATCGATATCGTTGGTAGGCTCATCCAGCAGGAGGACATTTCCTCCTTCCTTCAGAGTCATGGCCAGGTGCAGTCGATTTCGCTCCCCTCCTGAAAGCACTCCCACTTTCTTTTGCTGATCACCTCCGGTGAAATTGAATCGGGCCAGGTAAGCGCGAGCATTGACCTCCCGGCCGGCGATATTAAGAAATTCATTTCCCTTACTGATCACTTCATAGATCGTCTTATCCGGTAGCAAATCTTTATGAGATTGATCTACATAAGCCATTTTTACGGTGCTACCAACAGTGATTTTTCCCTCGTCAGGAGTTTCCTCTCCCATGATCATCCTGAATAATGTGGTTTTCCCCACACCATTGGGACCAATGATACCAATGATGGCGTTTTTCGGAATGCTGCAAGTAAAGTCATCTATCAGCAGACGGCTTTCATAGCCTTTGCTGACATGGTCGATATCGATCACCACATCTCCAAGGCGCGGACCAGGCGGTATGTATAATTCCAGTTTTGCTTCTCTTTCTTTGACTTCCTGGTGAGTCATGGCTTCGTAGGCATTGAGTCGGGCCTTTCCCTTTGCCTGCCGGGCTTTGGGATTCATGCGTGACCACTCGAGTTCCCGCTTTAATATCTTTTGTCGCTTGGACTCTGCTTTTTCTTCCTGAGCCAGCCTTTTGGATTTTTGTTCCAACCAACTGCTATAGTTTCCTTCCCATGGTATACCTTCACCACGGTCCAGCTCGAGAATCCAGCCGGCGACATTGTCAAGGAAATAACGATCGTGCGTCACAGCAATGACTGTCCCGGGGAAGTTCTGTAAAAATTGCTCCAACCAGTGAACGCTTTCGGCATCCAGGTGGTTGGTAGGCTCATCCAGAAGCAGGATATCAGGTTTACTGAGCAAGAGCCTGCAGAGGGCAACCCGTCTGCGTTCACCTCCCGATAAAACTTTCGCCACTGCATCATCGGGTGGGCAGCGCAATGCCTCCATGGCTACTTCGAGGGTATGATCCAGATCCCACGCATTGAGGTGGTCCATTTTTTCCAGGAGTTCACCTTGTTCCTCAACGACTTTCATCATCTCGTCATCGCTCAGTGGTTCGGCCAATTTGGCGGAAGCTGCCTCATAAGCTTTTACTACGTCTACTATATGCTGAACCCCTTCCTGTACAATTTCTTTGACAGTCTTGTTCTCATCGAGCTCGGGCTCCTGGGGCAGGTATCCTATTTTGTAGTCTTTATCAAAGGTTACTTTTCCCTGGTAGTTTTGGTCAAGTCCTGCAATAATTTTAAGCAAACTGGATTTACCCGATCCATTCAAACCCAGGACACCGATCTTGGCACCGTAGTAAAAGGATAACCAGATATTTTTGAGTACTTGCTTGCTGGGAGGGTATGTCTTGCTCACACCTTCCATAGCAAAAATGACTTTGTTGTCTGACATGTATTTTTAGTTAAATTTAAGTCTCTAAATCGGCTGCAAAAGTACCGTTTCCACTGCACATGCGAAACATCAAATTGGCCTGCAGAGTATTTTGACGGTTATTCAAAAAGCTAGCAACTAACCGTCTAACCAGCCAAATCAACCAACCCTGGTTCCCTTCCGGATCTTGCCTTTCTGATTGGCTTGCCAGTATTTACCTGAATCAACATCCAGGCAAGTCAACCATTGACCTCCGTATGCACAGGTATCAAGACAAATAGTATGGCCAAAATCTGCCACCAGACCGTTTTTTCGGGCAGTATGACCACATACCACCAGTTTGTTGGGATCGTAAGCAATGGGAATTTCGTACTTGTCCCAAAATTTAGCCTGATCTGATTGACGGTACAGGGGGATGCCTGGTTGCAAGCCGGCATGCACAAATACGGTTTTGCCCACTACAAAATACGGCAGAGTACTTTCGATGAAGGCCCAATGCTCTGAAGGTACAAGATCCCATTCGATCGGGCTATAGGCATCATATGATTGCAGTGTCTCCTTACCTCCGTATCCCAGCCATCGTTTGGCAAAGTCTGGATCAACCCTTGATCGAATCATCATGATCTCATGATTACCTTTCAGAGCAATGAAATTGAATTCATTCGACTTTTCGATGATCCATTGAATAGTCTGTCTGGAACCCGGTCCGCGATCAACATAATCTCCCAGGAATACGATGGTGTCCTCAGAGGTAGGACCTATAGCATCAAAAACCGTTTGCAGTGCGGTAAAGCAGCCGTGGATATCTCCGATCGCATAAGTGGCCATAGGTAAGTCCGGATTTAGGCCGCAAAGGTAAATGGTATGATTACAATTACAAGTCTCTGACAACCATTTTCGAACACGGACTACACGGATTAGGGGGATTATTAGCGTTCATGTATGGAAACTGAAGAGAAACATCCGTGAAATCCGTGTAATCCCCCAAAATCTGTGATTCAGACAAGAGTGGAGTCAGAAACACAGATTACACTGATTAGGGGGATTAAGGGGATTATGTTTACTAATAAAATTTACAACAGGTATCATCCGTGAAATCCGTGTAATCCCCGAAAATCCGTGATGCAGACAAAGGGGGAGTCAGAAACACAGATTACACTGATAAAGAGGATTAAGGGGATTATGGTTTACTAATAAAGTTTACAACAGGTATCATCCGTGAAATCTACGTAATCCCCAAAAATCCGTGATTCCGACAAGAGTGGAGTCAGAAACACAGATTACACTGATAAAGAGGATTAAGGGGATTATGGTTTACTAATAAAATTTAAAGAAGGTATCATCCGTGAAATCTGCGTAATCCCCGAAAATCTGTGATTCCGACAAGAGTGGAGTCAGAAACACAGATTACACTGATAAAGAGGATTAAGGGGATTATGGTTTACTAATAAAGCTTACAGCAGGTATCATCCGTGAAATCCGTGTAATCCCCGAAAATCCGTGATTCCGACAGTTGATCAAGCAATTAAAGGACGAACCTGCGAAAATTGAGTGATTTAGTACCAAAGTTGATCAAAAGTCCTACTTCAAATTGATAAGCTTTCAGGTAATTCAGAAGTTGAGCTGTATGAACTGGATCAAGAGAAGTAATGGCCTTAATTTCTACCAGGACTTTTTGCTCAACCACAAAATCAGCCCTGCGGGTTCCAATTGGACGTACCAGATCTTTATAATAAATATCTTGTTCCTGTTCTCTTACATATTCCAGTCCTCTTTGATTGAACTCCCAACCGAGAGCACGTTGATAAATGACTTCTTGAAATCCATTTCCAAGGAAATTATGAACTTCAAATGCAGCACCTAATATTTTCTCGGTGATATCTCCGTATTTAAATTTTGACATACCATTATAAAGATGTAAAAAATAAACAAATCAATTACATTGACTGTGAGATAAATTCAGTGATTGACAGAAGAGGTTTACCATTGACATTCCATCCGTGAAATCTGCGTAATCCCAGAAAATCCGTGATTCCGACAAGAGTGGAGTCAGAAACAAGGACTACACGGATTAACGGGATTAAGAGGATTATTGCCTCTACTGATGAAATGTACAGGAGGTATCATCCGTGAAACCCGTGTAATCCCTGAAAATCCGTGATTCTGACTATTACATTCACTCCGGAAATTGGAAGCAATAGACCCAATAGCGGCCTTCGCTCCAGCCTGACTTTTCGGGAAAGGGGTGTCCGGGATAAAGAGGTTTGTCATCCGGTATCCACTCCAGTTGTATAGCCAGGTGGGATACTCCCTGAGTAAGGTGATGACCAATCAGAAATTCCTCTTCTCTCCACCGGCGATTGCTGGTGATGACTTCCGGAGAAGTAGGTAGTAGTTCACCTTCCGTGAAAGATCGACCCTTTGGATAGGAAAACATACAGGTATTGCTGCCTGCCGTGTACCAGATGCCTGCCGGTGACCAATCATCATCACTATCAGCATCTCTTACAGAAACCCGGGCCTGCTGGTTGGGATATTGATAGTCAAATTTTCTCCGAAGCATAACTCCCAGGTTGTTGCTGTCAATGTCAACAACAAATCTCGTAGTTCCTCGCATGAGTCTCACCGAATCACTTTCGGCAGGGTAGTACAACAGGGCACTTATATTCTCCTTCTCGTTTCCATCGTCAACAAAGCCGGAATGCAGATCTGTATCCGGACCCCACTCATATCGTGACACCAATTCGTAAGGATCGCTCGCAGTGGGAGAGTGGTATTGATGAAAGGAAGCATCCTTCTCATGACATACATTAAGCTGGTCCGTTAGTACCAGGGTGGAGAAAGGGGCACCATACCAATACACCACGCCTTCATAATGCTCATCTTCCGAATTCTGTCCCCCGTGTTCCAGGTTGATCACGGCTCTATCCCCAAAGGGGAAATAGTCGGCAATCAGAAAGCGATAGGCAGAGTTCAGCAAATCAAGATCATTTTCGGCCTTCCTGGCCTGCTTGCCCACGGGATGCCCGGCAAAAGGAATGGTCATGTTTAACCCTCCCCAATAATCTCCTCCACCACCCCATTCTTCAGATCCGGTACCCCATCCCTGTGGTGTCTTGCTGTCATCGAAGAAAAACCGGGGATCGCCCTCCAGGGTGCGTAGTACACCATCATGGGAGAAAATCCAGCTCATTCCCACAAACTTTCCACTCCAGGGTCCTCCACCTTCCACTACGTCTGTATCCAGAAAGGTGATATCCTTACCCCTTTCCGGATGTGGGTGATCACTGTAAGTGGCATGAAAATAGCCCGTCTCTCCTTCGCTGAATTCATCGGGAACGGACTTGATCCTGAATTGAATGTTCTCAAAACGTTGACCTTTTCTCTCCTGTAATTGAATATGTGCACTTTCAAAATAGGGCATAGGCCAGTAACATGACAGGTACACATGATTGTCATCATAACGGACGGAGATAGGAAACCCCTTGACCAGATATTCCTTATCCTCGGGATTATAAAGATGCCCCGCACCAAAAAAGAGATCCAAAGGAACATCCACTGAAGGTGACCAACGGTTGTCCCAGGTAATAGTGAGCCGATTTTTCCCAAAATCAAGCGCCTGGTCCCGTGGAATGCTTAATTCCAGGGCCCGAATGTTACCACTGCCAGTGAACTTAGCCAGTTCAATGGTCTCATTTGCTCCGAGAGAGGTGTTGCCGGAAATGATTTCGGCAGAGGGAGTTTCAGGTGAAATATCTGTTCCTGAACGATTGATCAAATCCAGGACGGCAGGATCGGGTGGATTCTGATCCCATGCTGTGAGCGGACGGGAAAAATAATCTGCGCCATAAGGGAAGGTGTGGTAGATGTAGTAACCGGTACCGTATAAAGTGCGAGAGTATGCGATACGCATTCTTTCGCTGAAAGAAATAGGAACCCACATCAGGTCAGCACCTTTGGTAATGGCCCAGGTCCAGGTTAACGGATTGGGAAAGAGAGATTCGGGCAGGAAAGTGGTATTCTCGTACTTGGTCTTGGCATCAACCGGATCATCAGTGGCGGTCTCTTTTACCAGAAAATCTATTCCGTCCACTTCGTAATGCCAGGGACTTCCATGAAAATGGTTAGTTCGCTTAAAATACAGGACTCCAGGTGACTTCACATCAAGAGCTACGTTAAATGTATCGGATTCCTGGTAGAGATAGTTACTGGCGTCCGCTCTTCGGTTATTTCCGGTTCGATCGTAAGTACTGCGCATGTAGGCCCGCATACCAACGTTCAATTGAGGCAGCTTCTCCCATTGCAGGTACGCATCGGTAGCAATGGGTATGACCGGAGGAGATGCCAGGTTTTGACCACTGAGAGGAAGAGCATAAAGAGTTGTTGTCACCAGGATGACAAGTAGATATCGGACACTATAGCACATAATGGCAGTATTTTTTGTACCGGGATTAAAAGATACCAAAAAGACCCGATTTCAAATTGTTGAGTTTTGTCTCCACATTGGAAGGCAGTATGAATTATTAATAATTTATTATTCTGATTATCCCATAGTGATCCGGTTGGTTTCCTATTTTCCTACTATGAAAATTACTTGGAGGGCTATACTTTGTTTTTTCCTTGGTTTTTGTCCGGTACTTATTGATGCTCAGCAGGAAACAGATGAGCATATTCTGGCCTTGTGGATCTTGCATCCTAAATATACTTTGCCGGGTCAAGCTCATAATTATCCGGGTGATGGACCTGATAGCGGTATTGATCGTTTACGGAGGTTTAAGGAAGCCGGACCTGCGGTCATCTACTACGGTGAAAGGCCCACTGAAAGAATTACGGAATTACCCTGGAATAGAGAAGTACCACTTGATTCTTTTTCGATTGAAATGTGGTTTCTCAATCATGTAAATCACCCTGTAGGTGCACTTTTACAGGGTAAAACACCTGATGATCACAGGACCCGATTTTTGGCCGGTGTCTATGGTAAAGAATTCATGTTCCGGTTAGAAACAGAGTCGGGTATACAGGAACTCGTCGGTGAAACCGACAGAGGTTGGAAAAAATACTGGCATCATTTTGTTGCGACCTATGACGGCAATCAACTAAGGCTTTTTTTAAACGGTAAAAAAGTACAAGAAAAAACGGTAGGAACCGTGTCCGGATTACACTCTTTGTCTCTTGACCTGGAGCTGGCAGGATATTTCCGGCAAGAACCCCGAATGACTATTTCCAATCTCTTGAAAAAAGTAGTGATATATGATGATGTGATGTCAGAGGAAGTTGTGGATGAGCACTTTCAGTCATTACAAAAATATGTCGATGACGGGCACTTTTTTTCGGATACATTCCATTTTAATGCAGGACCCTATTTGCATTTTCCCACCCGAAAGAGTATGAATCTTTCCTGGGAAACCAATCATGCAGCAAAGGCAACCCTCAAATATGGTACGGGGTTTCCCCTGGAAGAAATAATTAAAGTCGAAGAGGTATCTTATATCCATGATGTAACCATTGATAACCTTAGGGAAGAAACACCCTACTACTATGAAATTGAGGTGGTCGACCCTGCTGGTAACAGGATGAGTTCGGGCGTATTAACATTCACCACCGCACCGGCATCAAATGGACCTTTTTCGTTTTGTTTGATTGGAGATACGGAAAGCAGACCACATATTAATGCAACGCTGGGTGAAAAAATGTGGGAGGAGCGTCCTTATTTTATCATGCACCTTGGTGATCTTACGGATGGTGGGCAGCGGGATCACAAGTTTGAGTGGAATATGGAGTATTTTACCGGTATGACTCCGGTAGCAAGTAGGATACCGATGGTGCCAGTGCCCGGCAATGGAGAGTCTGACTTATTTTGGTACAAATCATTTCACCGACTTCCCGGTGAAGAAGATTACTACCGGTTTGATTACGGAAACGCTGCCTTCTTTATGCTGAACAGTAATGAACCACAAGAGTTGTTGCAAGGTGGAATTCAGTACGAATGGTTGAAAGACCAATTGGATACCTGCGCAGCAACCTGGAAATTTGTGGCTCATCATCATTGCCCATTGTCCTCTGATGAAAATGATTATGGAAACACCTGGGAAGGGGAAGGATCTACCAATGGGGATCCCAGGTTTGAGGATCTGATGTCCTTATATGAGACGGCTGGCATCGATATTGTTTTCTACGGTCATGTACATGCCTACGAAAGGACGTATCCTGTTCGCGAAGACATGGTAGATTATGACAATGGTGTCATTTATATTCAGAGCGGTGGAGGAGGGGGAAACCTCGAGGATTTTACACCGACACCTAATTGGTTTTCCAGCAAACTTCAGAGAGGACACCATTATTGCAAAGTAAATATTGCTGGGGATAAATTATTTTTCCAGATGATTGACCTTGATGGGAATTTGCAGGATTATTTTTCTCTGGATAAAAAAGGTAATTGATCTGCTGAAATTCAGTTACCGGATCAGATGAATTTCTCCTGATAGCTGATCGGTAGTACCATCTTTTTTTCTTACCCGTGCCCGCCAAACATAAACACCGGGATTCAGCTGCCGGCCATATTGAGTACCATCCCACAAGGGTAATTGTCCGGGGATCCGTTTTTGCACAGAGCTTACCAGGTTGCCCCAACGGTTGTACACTTCGAATTTTTCCACAAAAAAGTCCTGGCCCGAATAGAGATAAAACTGGTCATTCCTACCATCGGCATTGGGCGAAATAGCGTTTGGTGCAAAAATGTCGCTATCGGATACTTTAATAAAGATGCGATCTGATGCCTGGCATCCCCCGTCAGTGGTAACCGTCACTCCGATTTCGGCATCGGTTCGGGCAACTAATTGCTGCTGGTGACAAGTGGCACATAGTGGCAATCTTGAATCCGTCGTATACCAGGTATAATGTTTACCGGGAGTACCACTGATTTTTGGAGTTAGCTCAAAATCGTCAAATGGAAACAATTCCAAATCTAACCCCAGGTCCACCGAAATATCCTGTGTCATTACGTGATAAATAAATGCATAATCAGAGCATGCATTTTCAGCCATTGCCAGGTAAAATCCATCAGTCGAAATTACACGGCTGCCAGCCCTCAATCCTGAGTCCCAGGTGATTGTCATTCCCTGTGGTGCAGGAGGTCGGAGCGTGAAGGTCTCGTCATCACAGATCACAATTTGAATGGTATCCCTGACCTGTATTTGATCCAGGAGCATAAAACGAGTTGCGTCATTTCTGGTGAGGGTTTCCGGATCATCGGAGTAAATTACTCCTTCAGGTGTTTTTATCCTGGGTTGATCGTAGAAACTTCCGGATTTCACCGATGTAGTAGGTCGGACAAGAACGTCTAAGGTGAAGTCCATTCCTGTACCGGATTCCGGTTCAATGCTATAATGTGAGAATGATACTCCGCCATGGATCACATCAAAAGAATCTTCACTACTGAGTGCTTCGATAATGAATCCCTCCGGGAAGGTGTCAGTGAGTTGAATAGTTTCCCAGGGTTGGTTAAAGTTGTTGCTTATTTTGACCTTGAAGTGAATCAGGTTGCAACGGCCATTTTGCCTCATGGCTACCCGGTTGGTCAGGAACCACAACGGGGGACAAAAGCAGGCGTCCTGGTTTTGTTCATGGCCAAGATCCTGAACCCAATAGATAGCTCCTGATTCCGGCTCAAATCGAAATAGCTCAAAAGTACTTTCCAGAGTGGTTGATCCTATACCGTACAAGGTTTGTGACTGATCAAAAAACAGCGAAGGAACACCTCCTGCCAGTGGTGATGGGTCAGTGACCAGGGGATTGACCTTCACCAGATGTTCCCCTATATCTAATGCTACCAGTTGACCATTCTGGTGATCATAACCTATCATTTGGCCGGAAGCCGGATCATAAACCAGGTCTGCGCAGGCTATTTTTTCACTGACCGGTAATAGGCGAGTCGGGAAATGGCCAGCACTGAGATCAATGTCAAGTAGTAACGACCCTTCCTCAGTATTGGAATAGCCTAGTACGTACATATGATGGTTGCGTGTGTCTATGTCTGCACTGACAAACAAAAGTCCGTCGGGAACCTTTAAATCTTTTTCCACCTGAAGGATAAAGTTCGGATCCAAAGAAATGAGTTGTAGAGGCTGTCCCAGGTTTAAACAAAAGAAGCGACCATGCAGGGATGAGTAAGCCAGAGCGTTAAGTCGAAAATTGGCATAATGCCGGATTTCATCAAAGTGAAATCGTTGGTCTGATGAATCATAATAAATTTTTTCAAGCTTACTACTGGTGCCTTCTTCCTGGACTCGATAATTGCCCGGGCAGAGAGCATGGTCCTGAGCTTTAGATATCTCCGGAAAAAGCATGATCAGGACCAGTAGTAATCTGGCGAGGTTCATCGTCAGCCATCAGAATTTTAAGTAGTGCGCTGACAAATTAATACTAATGAGATGTATGTGTAATGTTATGTTAACATTTAACATAATAGCACATCTTCAAAATATATAAGGATACTCTAGCGAAGCAGGTAAACTTCTCCGCTCAATTCGAATTGTTTGAAGGCCTGGTCACGAATGATGGCTCTCCAAATGTAGAGGCCGGGAGGGCTTGGCTTATAGCTTGTTGTGGTGCCTTTCCAGCCGGTGAAAGAGGAGTCAATGGATTCGTCATGGGCATTAAATACTTTGTTACCCCAGCGGTCGAAGATGTCGAGAGTAATCAAGTGGTAGTCTTGCGTACTATATAATAGGAAGGCATCATTTATTCCATCGCCGTTGGGCGAGAAAGCATTAGGTATGAAAATATTTAACTCTCCTATCAGCAAAAAGGAAGAGTCAGTAGCAGTGCACCCTGCTTCGGAAGTAACGGTGACAAATACATGCCCGGGACTGGAAAGTTGCACCGAAGTCTGCGGACAGGATATACAGTTGAGCTGTTGTTGATTCCCCCACCAGAAATAACTTACTATCGGATTACTGCTTTCAAGATCAGGAACAAGATCAATTTGAATCCCTTCTACGCCCCGTAGCGTGTCCGGCAAGTCTACATGAATCAGGGAAGATCGGACGGAAACAGCACTCTCCAGGGTGTCACAACCTGTGATCAGGGTCAGGGAATAAGTGCCGGGTTTGCACACTTTAAGGAATGAAGTTGTATCACCTGTGTTCCAAATATAGCGGTTGGCCTTGATATCGGTGGACAAGATCAGAGTGTCTTCCGCGCACAGAAACAATTCGTGCTCCTCAAAGTCAAATGCGTCTTCGCTGTGCTGAACCCAGGTGGGATCACCAATAGCAAGGGTTTCAGGATCGTCTGACTTCAGGGTTTGGGTGTGAAATTGGAGGACACTATCTCCCTTAAGGAAAACCTGATTAGCATAGGTGCCGGGTTTAATTTTTTCATTTGTGTAGAAGTAGATGATGATACTATCCACACCCAACGGCACCTGGAGACCATGGATGGTCAGAACGTGTGCCTGTTTGATTTTCAAACTGTCATATACCAACCCTGTTTGCACTCCGGTGATCTGAACACCGGGCGGAAAGGTATCAAAGAGGTCGAATTGGTATTCATGTTTTCCAAAGTTACGAAGGTAAATGGTAGCGGTATTGTCAGTGCAACTGTATAAATCAGGCTGCAGAATCTTGTTTTGAAGCTGGAAATTATAAGGACATGAACAGGCGTCCTGGTTTCCCTCAAAGGGCAATTTTTTAAGTATGGAAACCCCCTCTTTGATATCGAAATGTATAAAGGATCGGTTACTGAGAAGTTCGCTTTCAGAGCCGATACCCATCAGCTGACCATTGGGACTGAAGAAGATGCTCGGAACATTACCGTTGACCAGGGTGTTTTCGGTCGCGGCTATTTTGGAGATGGAGGCATCTGCAAGATCAAGTTCTATCACGACCTTGTTGTAATGGTCATATCCATACAGTTTGCCGGTAGTTGGGTGAAAAGCAACATCTGCGCATTTTATGTTTTCAAGGCTGGATGTAGATGAAAGAGGAATAATACTGGTCGTGAAATTTTCGCTTTCGAGATCAATCAGAGCCAGAAGGTTTCCAGGTTCCTCAGTACTGTAACCAAAGACCACCAGGTAACGATCATCTGGGGTAATATCAGCGGCCACAAAAAGCAGGTTGGAAGGTAGGGCCGTAATCACATCTAATTCTTCTACCCGATATGACGCATCAAAGGAGATCAGGGTGTAGTGTTCACCAAGTTGCAAACCGTATACTTTTCCGTCAATGCGCCTGAATCCGATGGCGTTAAATCTTCTGGCCTTGAAAAAGAATAGAATCATGAATAGCTGTTTCATATTAATACCTCTCTTCCTTACTATAGGGTTTATTGGGATAGGGTTAAACGGGGTAATTTTTTTTACTGGACTATTTTTCTTGGGACTAGGAATTATTTTGGGCCAAGAGGGCAAAGGCCCAAACAAAAATCAAAAACTTAAAGAAGAGTGAGAAAAGGTATACTTAAAAAAAAGGAGGACCGAAGCCCTCCTCTTTGGGAAAAACAGTAAGTTCTATAAAACTCGCTCATTGCCACCGTCAATCGGGATTTGAGATCCGGTGGTTTTACTAAAGGCCCTTGAGGTCAAGG
>JAUILF010000038.1 GCA_030433135.1 Bacteroidia bacterium
CCCTTGAGGGGTAGAATGAACTAAATCTTTGATTTAGGCTTCATTCTGGGGGTGGAATGGGAGTCGTATGGAAGTGCAACCCTGGTCAAAGCTTAATAAATTTACTTCGGTATTTCCCCTCTGGACTATCCAACAGAAGGTAGTAAAGGCCGGGATTCAATGCTGAAACATCGATAAAGTTGTCCACATCAACCTGTGTTTGGATCACCTGTCCGAGATGGTTGACTATCATAGCTTCCGTTGGGGTCATCGGAGACTTGATGTAAATACGTTGAGTGGCCGGATTGGGAAATACATTTGTAGTCTCCATCTTCACATCGAAAGTTGGAGTGGTAAAATCATGGACGGTAACAAAGTTGGTGTCCGTATGTAGAAGGTGATTTGGTCCCACCACATAAAACCGGATAGAGTCAAGTACCATATAATTGAATATCAGAGAATCTTCATAGGTGAATGTATCTCCGGGGGCAATATCGACTCCTGATATTTCTCCATACCAGTTTCCAAGTCCGCAATTGGAACTACCTGTGGAGGAGGTATGGTAGCCAAATTGTTGAATGACCTGATCGCCCGTGTTATGAATGATTACGTGGTAAGTTGCTGGTTCGTCGGCAATAACATCCTCCAGCCAGACAACATCGATGATTTCCAGGGAGGGTCTGTTGATCGGTGTTGGAGTATCGATTCGTTGCTTTCTGGTAAATGGAATGACCCCGTTTGTCACATTTCCATATTGACTTAATCTTTGATAATAGGTGCCGGCGAGATAATAGGTTTCTTCATCTGAAAATGCTGTGATATCTTGTTCGTTGCTCAGTTCCGACTGAATATGTTCAATCAAAGTAAGTTGTTCATCCAGAATGATGATTTCTACCGGAGCTTCTCCGTTGTATCCTATCAATTGCAATTCTCCGGATGAGGTGGCTGAAATCCCAACCCGAGTAAATTCTGAAAGTGACATTGAATCAATCCGGCTCAAATCATTTTTCTGAAAAGTCCGTAACATTTGATCAATATCAATTGCCACTAAAGTGCTTTCCAATAGGACAAACTGATCGAAAGCATCATTGTTTTCCTGATTGATGGTGTCTCCCGATGAATTATATGAGGTAATACTGTGTTCTCTTAAGACAAAGAAAGTGTCAGATGCGTATTCGGCTATATAACTGGAAAAGGGATCGATCGGCAGAGTCACCGAATCGATTAGTTGGTATAAGGAATCCATGACAAACACCTGGTTCAGTTCGGCTACAACATAGCCTTGTTGCCAAAAACCAACCGATTGATCACTTTCATTACTAATTTCAGTAAAGTCAAAAGACGACTTTATATCTCCATCTACCGTCAAGGTGTAAAGAGCAGCCGTAAAAGCTCCAACATCATCAGCCGGTGCTACCTGTCCCATAGCCATGATCAGGTTTCTAAGAGAGTCATATTGTAACTCCATCACCTTCCCATAGCCATATAAAAAACCGGTATCCAGTTCCAGGGTGAGATCGATGTATTCCAGCATCTGACCCGAGGTGTCGAAAAGCCAGATCCCCGGAGTATGGCAGCGGTCTTTTGCACCAGCAAGCCAGACTCGGTCTTCCACGACCAGGATGTCGTTGATGATCGATCCATCATATTCTGTATCTGAAAAGGCAAATTCCCAGGTACTGTTCTGGGCGTAGGAAAATGTCCAGATGCTGAGGATTGATGACATAAGCACAAGCACAAGTAGGTATTTCTTACTCATAGATAGATGGTTTAGACGCAAATTATTGCGCTATAGAATTTAGTGGTTTTGTAGATATAACGCCTGGATTTAACGATCTGGCTGGAAAGTCTACTTATCATTCAGTGTACCCGATTGGATATATTAAAAACAAACTCGATCTTGGGTGTTCCAGAAAGATGCCCTGAATTATTGCAATCTATCGTTTGCTGTATTAAGTGTCTGCATTATGGTACTACATCCCACTTATGGAAGATTCCCTGATTGAAAAAGAAAGCTGGTATGAAAAGCAAAAAGGCTTTATTTCCTCTGCTGCGATATGCTTGCTACTGAGTCTTTCGGTGACTGTTACCTATTCAAATGTAAGCTACAGCCATTCACATGATTTGAGTGACACCTCTGCACATGACCTGATTCATGCCGGGGTTTCCAAGCAGAATATAACACCTCCTGTGTTGGTTAAGAATTGGGTGACTGGAGAACCATATTTTGAGGTACTCGATTCGATTTATGTAAGAGCGCTATATGTATACGATGGGAGTCGGTCATCTCTTATACTTAGTTGGGAACTGGTTGATGCCGGTGAATCAGCTGTGGCCGAAGTTCGGAGACATATTTCGGAAGACCTGGGTATTCCTGCTTCTCATATTTTGGTTAATGCCACGCATAATCATTCAGCACCGTGGACACCTGTGTATGATGATCATTACCGGGGAAAGGAAAAAGATACCTGGTGGGCAATCAGGTATATGCCTTCTCAGGATGAAGATCCTTCTTTCAAAGAATGGAAATCAAGGTTGATTGAGCAGTCGGTAGTCGCGTCCAGGGAAGCCAAAGCCCGTATGAAACCCGTCACCACATGGTTGGGTAGGTCTGACATTTCTGCCTTCGTGCAAAACCGGCGGCCCAGACCAGCTTCCTGGGGCGTTGAAAAATCCAATATCCCGGAATCATTTAACTACCGGCATGAAGATTGGGATCCCCGGGTTTTAGGTGATGGTATGAGTTTCGGACCACTGGATCGGACTATGACTGTATTGTCATTCCGTGACAACTCGGGAAAAAACATCTGTACTCTCTTTCACTTGTCTGCTCATGCTGTTTCCATTTATCCCTTTATGGATGCTATATCGGGTGACTGGCCCGGTCAGGCTGCCAGGGAAATTAATAGAAAACTCGGAGGAGAAAGCATTTTCCTTCAGGGTACTGCCGGTGACATTAACCCCTGGATGCGGGGAGAGCAAGCGGTTGCAGAAATGGCACTTGGACTGGCTGATCAGGCAACGCTTGCCTATAGCTATAGTGCTCAACTTAAAATGGGTACATTGAAGAACAATCAGCATCAAATAGAACTACCATTGACCCGGTATGGGAAAGAAAAACTGGCCTTAGAATCTTTAGAGGTCGAGATTCAGGTGATTACATGTGGATCGCTGGCTATCGTAGCATTACCCGGAGAGCCTATGACCGAGCTGGGGATGGCCATCAGACGTAAGTCACCCTATCCGCAGACCCTGGTACTCGGATATGCTAATGGAAATGGGGTTCACTATGTGGGAATGCCCGGTGAAAAGGAATATGGAGGTTACGAGACCGGTGAGAAGGCAAGCATCGGCACCGACCTCGCTGGACAGGTACTGGTAGATGCTGCTGTAGAACTGTTGGAAGAAACCTTTCGGAATAAATGAAACTATAGCATGCGAATAAAATGGAACGGTATATCAGAATGGAGGAGTGCCTTGTTTCTGAGCACAATGGCCATAGTGCTTTTACAATCCTGTAAAGAGGAGATTTACCCTGGGCCGTTGAGTCCCGAAGCATCCATGGCTACGTTTCATCTGGATGAAAACTTTGAGGTGAGTCTCTTTGCTTCCGAGCCTCTGGTAATGGATCCGGTGGAAATGATCTTTGATGAAAAAGGTAACATTTACGTAGTGGAGATGCCGGACTATCCATTTCAACCGGAAGGAGAGGAGGGGGCCGGGAGAATCAAACAATTATTTGATCGGGATAAAGATGGGATAATAGATGATGCAGTGATCTTTGCTGATAGCGTTAAAGATGCTACCAGTCTTCAGGTATGGAAAGAAGGGCTACTGGTAACGGCAGCTCCATACATCTATTACATGAAAGACACTGATGGAGATCATAAAGCAGATGTCAGAGAGGTGCTATTCGAAGGCTTTTTTAAGAACAATCAGGAGGCACAGATTACCAATTTGCGCTTTAATATCGATAACTGGATCTATGCGTCTAATCACGGCCAGGCCGGCAGCGTGCATTCCGGACGACAACCGCAGGCTGATGCCCTCGACACGCGGGGTTCAGATTTCAGGTTTCGACTCGATCAGAACAAATTTGAGAATGCAACTGGAACAGCCCAATTTGGTCAGACCTTCAATGATTGGGGTCATCGGTTTATCTCACATAATACTACACATATTCGCCAAACAGTGATACCCTGGCGCTATATACATCGTCATAAGTACTTGCCCGGAACCCAGGGAGCCTTAAACATTTCCAATCATGATCTCCTGATGTTTCAGCTTAGTAAAGCTCCTTATTGGAGGGTTGAGCGTTCCAGGAGAAGACAGCAACAGTACGATGCTCAGAATCTGAATCGGATCGAACATGTTGACAGCCATTTTACCGGATCTTCAGGTGGGACACACTACGGGGCAGATCTGTTTCCCCCGGAATATCAGGGAAATATTTTTACCGGTGAGGTCATGGGTAACCTCATTCATCGTGATGTAATCAGGATGCCTCTTGACCAACCCACCTATATTGCCAGCCGGGCCGAAAAGGAGCGAGACCGGGAGTTCCTCGCTTCCACAGATGAATGGTTTCGACCTGATAATTTTACCGTTGGACCTGATGGAGCATTATATGTGATCGATATGTATCGTCAGCACATCGAGACGCCGTTATCTATACCCGAGGACCTCAAAGAGGACATGGATTTCATGCGGGGTGAAGACATGGGTAGGATTTACAGAATTGTTCCTAAGGGGAAGTCTCCTGCTGTCATTCCTGATGATTTGAGTATGAATCACAACACCTCTTTATATCTGGAGTGGCTTGGGCATCCAAATCAGTGGTACCGTCTGAATGGCCAGCGTCTCCTGTTGGAACAACAGGACCAATCTGTTGTTCCTGAAGTGAAGTCCAAGTTTCTTCAAGATCGTAATCCCGTTACCCGGTTACATGCATTATATGTGTTGGATGGAATGAATGCGCTGACGGAAGATCTTGTCAACATTGCTTTGACTGATCCTGCTCCCGGTGTTCGTGAACATGCTCTCATTCTGGCTGAGAAGTTTCCCGGATGTCTGCCAAATATGATAGTTTGCACAAAGGACTCATCAGCCCGGGTCGTTTTACAGGCAGCACTGAGCCTGGGCTCGGGTTCCAGAACACAGCAGATAGTACCGGTACTGGCGGACATACTTCAAACCCGTTACCACGACAAATGGATCAGGATGGCTGTCTTGAGTTCCTATTTAGGTTCTTCGGCAGCCCTGGTCTCAGAGTTGCTTTTGGATACCGGATTTCTCGAGGAGTTAAATGCCGAAAAAGAACAACTGCTCTACGAGTTGGGATATATTATTGGTTCCCGGAATGATGAGATGGAATTAATTCAGTTGCTTTCTGTTGTTGAAAGTATTCCCGATGCAGCCCGCAATAGTGTTCTCGGAGGCCTGGCCACGGGAGTTGTAAAATCTGAAAATGAACTCACATCCGAGGTTCGGAGTAGATTACAAACTTACTTTGAGAAAGGAGATGCTACATTGAAGGAGGCTCTAAAGGAGATCATATGAAAGCAAAAGTTACCAAAACCGGACCTGTATTCCCAAGCTCCGAAATGCGACGAAGTTTCGTCAAACAACTGCTGATGACAGTGGCAACTATTCCGGTTGGCTTAACTTTAGTGGGGTGTGCCAACAGGGGTGAAGGTGATACCGGGGATCAGGATGCCAGCAGGGATGTGAGTCAATGTGATGATTTATCAAAGGTGTCAGAGGTAGAGTTAAAAAAGAGGAAAAGCCTTGGGTATACTGAGACTTCTCCTATTCCAGAAAACCAGTGTGACAACTGTAACCTGTATATCCCTCCGGTAGAAGGGCAGAAATGTGGAGGCTGTATTCTATTTAAAGGGCCAGTTTTGGAGGAAGGTTACTGCACCTATTGGGCAGCGCAGGAAGCCGATGCAACTATTTAGAGAAAACACTGCAAAAATGACCAAAGTCAGAACCATATTAATTCTAGCCATTACCACTTTTCTTTGGTTAGATGGTGATGCCCAGTTCTCAGGAAAAAATGCCAATCAATGGCAGGCAGGAGTGGCAACAAATAAGATCACTCCGGATTACTCCATGTGGCTGGCTGGGTATGGAGCTCGAACTGAACCTTCGGATGGCACCTTGCACGATCTTTGGGCTAAAGCTCTTGCCATACAGGATAGCAGTGGTCGCAGGGCTGTGCTGATTACCACCGACCTGGTTGGTGTTCCGAAGCAAATTTCAGATGCCATTAGAGGAAGGATACAACAGAGTCACAGCCTTGAGAAAGCAGATATTATCCTGAATACCTCCCATACTCATACCGGGCCAGTATTGACGGATGCCCTGACAGATATCTACCCGCTCACTTCAGAAGATCATGAAAAAATTGACAGGTATTCCCGGGAGCTGGTTGGGAAGATAGTGAAGGTGGTAGATGAAGCATTTAAAAACCTGCGACCAGCGAAACTATATGCTGACAATGGCGTAGCCCGGTTTCAGGTAAACAGGCGAAACAATCAGGAGGCCTCATTGATACAACAGTCAGAGTTGTCAGGACCAAATGATCACGCCGTACCAGTCCTGAAAATCACCAGACCTGCAGGAAAATTGATGGCCATCGTATTTGGATATGCCTGTCACCCTACAGTGTTGAGCTCGAATCAGTGGTCCGGTGATTACCCCGGGTTTGCACAAATTGAATTGGAAAAAGAACATCGTGGAGCTGTGGCCATGTTCTTTCAGGGGGCTGGCGCTGATCAAAACCCAATGCCCCGGCGAACCGTCCCCCTGGCCCGACAATATGGACGAACACTGGCAGCAGCCGTCGATCGGGTGTTAGAAGAAGAAATGAAAGAACTCTCTCCGCAGATCGCTACTGCTTACACTGAAATCGACCTGAAATTAAATCCGGCGCCTACGGCCGAAGAACTGACAAGCCATTGTGAAATGTCGGAGGGTTACCAGTTGAGATGGGGAAAGCGAATGCTTGATAAAGTTGAAAACGGAGAAGATTTTCCGGAAGAGTATCCGTTTCCAGTGCAGATCTGGCAGTTGGGAGATCAGTCGATTTTTGCCTTGGGTGGAGAGACAGTTGTTGGTTATGCCCTTCGACTCAAGGAAATATTTGGTTATGATGTGTTTGTGATGGGATACAGCAACGACGTAATGGCTTACATACCTACAGCCACTATCCTTCATGAGGGTGGTTATGAAGGTGCTACATCACAGATTGTCTATGGGATGGCAAGTACCTGGTCATTTAGCATTGAATCCGATATTATGGAGGGGATTATGCAGTTGTCAGGAGAGTTGAATGTACCCATACCTGGAAATAATCTTATTGGTAAGTAGCTTCAATACCTTTTAACCGGGAACATGCGTTGGGATTACGTAATGAGAGCCAAATAGGCAATAAAGACGGGTGCTCCAAGGACTTTTTGACTCGGAAACATGGTCACCATCATGGTGAGAATCAAAAAGTGCTTATGTGCCTGTATTTGCAGCATATTTGGCTCGTAATAGGAATTCTAATGAATATTCCCGGTTTAACATGCGACAATTGATATCAGACAGTAGCAAACTGGTTGCCAAAAAATATTACTCGGGTTTTGAGTTGGCTCATGACACTTATAATGCGATGACAACTGGCAGTGATGGCAAGATTTACTACATCTTGTGTTCTGAAGACCCTGAGATTGCTGCACAGATGTATACTTTTGATCCTGACACAGACTCATGCCAGCACCTCGGAGATCTTAATGAAATCTGCGGAGAAGATGGCTTGAAGCATATTTGTCAGGGTAAAAGCCATGTCGAATTTATTGAGCATAATGGTCTGCTTTACTTTGCCACCCATGTAGGATACTATGAAATGATCGATGGAATGGAACGTCTTCCACAAAATCCACCCGAGGGTTTGAGTCTATATCCGGGAGGACACTTTGTGTCCTACAACATGGTGGATGGAAGTTTTCAGGATCTGGCAAGACTACCAAATGGTGAAGGTATCCTGACATTAGGTATGGACAGGGACCGTGAACAACTCTATGCTATCAGCTGGCCAACCGGCTGCTTTTTTCACTATGACATGAGGGAAGGTGTACTGCACGATTGGGGTCAGGTCTCCCATCAGGGAGAGGCTGGCAAGGTCGGAAGGGATTACAGAACACTTTGTCGATCCATCTTTGTCGATCCACGGTCGGGATTTGCCTACTTTACCAATGCTGAGGGCGATATCATGTATTATGATCCCAATACAAAAGTGATTTCTACGGACTCCCGGGTAGATATGCGACTTGATTATTTTGGTACTTATGACATTGCAGATGCAGGAAGTATGGGGTATAACTGGCGAAAGGTATTCTGGCACCCTGTTGAAGAGGTGGCATATGGAATGCATGGAAACTCAGGATACTTATTCAGGTTTGATCCCATGGCTGGAAGGATTCATCTTGTAGAAAGACTTACTTCACTACCATCGAGATCCAGTGGTATGTTTGATCAGTTTAGCTACGGTTATCTGGGATTTACTTTGGGACCGGATCTGGAAACGATTTATTATTTGACAGGCGGCCCCATCTATGAAAATGGCCAAAGAGTCAAGGGATTGGACAAGATAGCTAAGGGAGGTGCCAAAGGTCTTGAAAACCTGCATCTTGTGACCTATCATTTACCCTCTGCAACCTACAGAGATTGTGGTGCCATATTCTATGAAGACGGATCAAGACCCACTTATGTCAATTCAATTGCTATTGCGGCAAATGCTAGGGTATACTGTCTGGCCAGGATGCCTTACCAAGACAGGATCATTCAGGATTTAATCGAAGTTAAACTCAACCTGGATGAGTAGGAACCAGAGATGATGTAGGTTTTTTAACCGGAAAATGGGCCTGTCCAAATCCGCTTCGATTTGACAGTTGACCTCAAAAGGTCACCAAATAAAAAAGCCTGTTGCATGGGGGCAACAAGCTTTTCTTTATCTGAAAACTTTAGTTTAAGTCGTGTTCTGTTATTGAAGAATGATCTCTTTTTCTTCAATCATTTTTCGGATGTTGATCAAGGCATATCTCATCCGGCCCAAAGCGGTGTTGATACTTACCCGTGTCAATTGAGATATTTCCTTGAAGCTCATATCGGCATAATGTCTTAATATGACCACTTCCCTTTGTTCCGGGGGAAGGTTGTCTACTAAATGCCTGATTTTCTGATGAGTCTGACTTTTGATCATGGATGTCTCCATGTTGTCATCGGTAACATGTAGCACATCGAATATGTCGAAAGTCTCAGTAGGGGCGACTTGAGGTCTTCTTTTCTTTCTTCGGAATTGGTCAACACACATGTTGTAGGCAATACGCATCGCCCACTGGACAAATTTGCCTTCATGGTTGTACTTTCCGCTACGTAGGGTGTTGATAATCTTGATAAAGACCTCCTGGAAGATGTCTTCAGCCAGGCTTTGATCCTTAACAAACAGATAAATGGATGTGTAAATCTTGTTTCTGTGACGATTGAGCAATTCTTCGAAGGCTCTTTCGTTTCCGTCCAGGTACTGTGAGATCAGTTCCTGATCGCTAAATGGAGTAACTTGCATACGACTACTAAGTTTAGTTCAGTTAAAAATGTAATGTCGTGTATAAGTTTAACTCTATAAGCAATCAGTTTTTTTAGATATGGTCGATTAACCTTAGAAAATTAGAAAATCAGTTCTGCAAACTTAAAGAATCCTTTGCTATTAACTTTAGTTTAACCCTTTATTTTTGTGGTTCTGATTTACTAGCTGAATCAAAAATAGAGATTCAGTTTAATTTTTTACAAGAATCAGACCAACTTTTTACAGATTCAGTTTTTTTAACATTTAATTCAATCTATATCTGATTTGGCAAAGAAATCACATTCTCTTAAAGATAGTATTACCATAAAAGGAGCCAGGGCGAACAACCTCCGGGATGTAGATGTAGTTATCCCCAAGAATCAGTTGGTGGTGGTAACCGGTGTTTCAGGATCGGGCAAATCTTCCCTAACCATTGATACCCTGTACGCTGAAGGGCAGCGCCGGTATGTGGAAAGTCTGTCCTCCTATGCCCGCCAGTTCCTGACCCGTATGAAGAAGCCGGATGTTGACTTTATCAAGGGGATCTGTCCTGCTATTGCTATTGAGCAAAAGGTTACGACTTCCAATGCCCGTAGTACAGTAGGGTCGCTGACGGAGATATATGACTATCTGAGACTTTTGTATGCCCGACTGGGCAAGACCTACTCACCAGTGACAGGAAACCTGGTCAAAAAGCATGAGGTTAGTGACGTGGTGGACTATATACAGGCACTTTCTGAAGGGACTAAGACTTTGTTACTCATTCCATTACATCAGTGGTACGTAGACAGATCTATAGAACAGGAATTTACGCTCCTACTGCAAAAAGGTTACTCAAGAGTGTTCTTTAAGGGTGAGCAAACTCAGATTGAAACAGTCCTTGAATCAGATGATCCAATCCTCAAAAAGCAGATTAAGGAAGTGGATAAAATGGAAATCCTGGTCCTGATTGATCGGTTCGTGGTTACCAGGGACGACGATGAAAATCGTAAACGTATAGCCGACTCTGTGAGCACGGCTTTTTCTGAAAGTGGCGGTGAATGCGTGGTCAGGACACTCAATGGTAAAGAAGCCAATTTCAACAATAGGTTTGAACTGGATGGAATCACCTTCCTGGAGCCGACTCCTCAACTATTCAACTATAACAATCCTTATGGAGCATGTACTCGATGTGAGGGATTTGGCCGGGTCATGGGCATTGATGAAGATCGGGTAATTCCCGATCCGTCAAAATCGGTGGTTGATGGTGCTATTCAGTGCTGGCGTGGTGAAAAGTCCGGTCAATACCTGACCAGACTCCTGGAGAATGCCCATAAGTTCGATTTTCCTGTACACAGGTCTTATGAACACCTTACTGATGAACAAAAAGATCTCCTTTGGGACGGCAATGATTACTTTGACGGGATCAATACTTTTTTTGACCGGCTGGAGGAGAAATCTTACAAGATTCAAAATCGGGTCATGATTGCCAGGTACAGGGGGCGCACTATATGTCCTGATTGCCACGGCTCCCGATTGCGAAAGGAAGCCAGCTATGTACTGGTAGCGGGAAAAAGTATTCAGGACCTGATCAATTTGCCGATTGATCTGCTGCTGGAGTTTTTCGCTCAAATTGATCTTTCAGATCATGACCGAACGATTGCACGTCGCCTTTTGATTGAAATACAATCCAGGTTGGAGAACCTGGTGGCACTGGGACTGGACTACCTACACTTAGACAGAGTGTCATCCACTCTGAGTGGGGGAGAAACCCAACGTATAAATTTGACAAAGTCCTTAGGTAGTAACCTTACCAATTCGTTATATATACTGGATGAGCCGAGTATAGGCTTGCATCCGCGAGATACAGAGAAAATGGTAGAGGTGTTGCAAAAGTTGCGGGACCTGCAGAATACAGTAATAGTGGTGGAGCACGAGGAGGATGTAATCCGCAGTGCAGACCATTTGATAGATATGGGACCTTTGGCTGGAATTCATGGAGGCAACCTGGTGTACTCCGGTCCTTTTCAAAAACTGGGTAAAAATGGACATGAGAGCCTTACCGCTGACTATCTCAACTACCGGAAATTCATACCCATTCCTGAAGTTCGACGAAAGTCAGGAAACAGAATTAGTATCAAGGGGGCCAGGCAGCACAATCTGGATGGGTTTGATGTTGATTTTATGATCAATGCCTTTAATGTGGTTTCCGGTGTGTCGGGTTCCGGAAAAAGTACCCTGGTACACGATATATTATACCGTTCGCTTCGAAGATACCTTGATGAGCCTATAAAACAGTCTCCGGGCTCATTTGATAAGCTCACCGGAGACCTGGATATGATCAACCAGGTGGAACTCGTTAACCAGCACCCCATTGGTAAGTCCTCGCGTTCCAATCCAATTACCTACGTCAAAGCCTATGACTCTATCAGGAAGCTGATGACACAGCAGCAGTTGAGCAAGATCCGTGGTTACAAGCCAAGACATTTTTCTTTTAATGTTGAAGGGGGGAGATGTGAGACCTGCCAGGGAGATGGAGAAATAGTTGTGGAAATGCAATTCCTGGCCGATGTGCGTTTGCAGTGTGAGGACTGCCAGGGTCAACGGTTCAAGAAGGAGGTTCTGGAAGTAAGGTACAAGGGCAAGAACATTTATGATATTCTCAGCCTCAGTATCGAAGAAGCTCTCGAATTCTTTTCATCTGCATCTGATATTGTACAGAAAATTCAGCCATTGTACGATGTAGGGCTGGGATACGTGAAGCTGGGACAATCCTCCAGTACACTTTCCGGGGGTGAGGCCCAAAGGGTCAAACTGGCTTCATTCCTGGGCAAGGAAAACAGCCAGGATCATATTCTGTTTATCTTTGACGAACCAACGACCGGTCTGCATTTTCATGATGTAAAAGTTCTTCTTTCAGCTTTGAATGCCCTGGTTGAGCAAGGTCATACAGTACTTGTTGTAGAGCATAACCTCGAGGTGATTAAAAGTGCTGACTGGCTGATTGATCTCGGACCTGGCGGTGGGAGGCATGGAGGAAAACTTATCTTCCAGGGTACACCGGAAGATCTGCTTGAATCCGAAGAGTCCGTGACGGCAAAGTACCTGAAAGAGAAGATGGATGCGGTCTTGGCTGTACAGTAGTGTTCTAATAGAGTTTGTTCCTTAAGGGATTCTTAAAAAAAAATTGAAGTCCAAACGATTGTTACCCGGTTTACGTCTATCACTGTAGACAAGTCGGAATAATCATGAAATACTACTTTTTAACTTTTGCGCTAATACTTGGTTTCGCAGCTTGCGAAAAATCTGATATGACCGTTACACCTTCTCAAGATGAAATACAGGCAGACGTCATGGTGGATGCCATGACCTCCTTTCAATGGGAATTATTCAGGGAAAGTGTGGCCCATGCCGATGCTGATACGAATGTGATCATTTCTCCTTTGAGTGTGGCCTCAGCCCTTTACCTTACGCTTGAAGGAGCAGCCGGTGTTACCAGGTCAGAAATGGAGGCTGCGCTGGCCATGAAGCAAATTGATGGGAAGGATTTGGGTCAGGCTTTTGCAGAATTAATGCATTTGATGGAGAGTACAGATGATGCCACCAGGCTTTCCTGGTCCAATGCTGTTTTCTGGGATGATCTTAGCATAGATCCGCACGAGCAGTTTATGGATTATACCAAAACGCATTTTGATGCCACTCAGGAAGGAATGAGTTTTGCCGATACAGAACTGGCACTAAACACCATTAACAGCTGGGTAAACTCCGCTACTGAAGGCAGAATCGAGAAAATACTGGAAGAAATATCCAGTGATGAAGTGATGTTTTTGATCAATGCCATTTTCTTCACCGGAGACTGGGACAACCCCTTCGCAGAAACATTGACCCGTGACCGAAACTTTACAACCGGAAGCGGAGAGGATATCGAAGTACCTACCATGTCGAAAGATGCCCAGTTACAGTTTTCCATCAGGGAGGATTACAGTGCGGTACAGTTGCCATTTTCGGATTCCAGTTATGCTATGACATTTATAATTCCTGCAGAAGGCACCGATATCGATGATTTTATATCCGGGTTTTCTGATCAGGACCTTGAAGAACTCGATGCAGACTTGAACAAAAGCAGAGTACAACTATATCTGCCTCGCTTTGAGATTTCCTACAACCAGCGCCTTAATTCCGTACTCAAGAATCTGGGAATTGAGAAAGCTTTTGACAAAAGTCAAGCTGATTTTTCCAACCTTGGAGTGGCACGGGGAGGAAATCTGTTTATTTCCCGCGTCAATCATGAAGCTTTTCTCAAAATTGATGAAAAAGGTGCTGAGGGAGCTGCCGTTACATCCGTAGGGATTGGAGTTACTTCTTTACCACCTACTGTTAGTTTTGACCGACCCTTCGTGATTTTACTCAGAAATACCAACACAGATATTCTTCTGTTTGCCGGAAAAATTGAGAACCCTGCGGGAAAATAGCTACTGAAAAACCTGGCAATTGTAAGAGCTATCACTGCCTGGCCAGGTGGGCAATCGAAAGTAACAATCAAAAAGTGGCTATGTAGATTTGGCTGTTCATAGAAAGTTCTATTGCATAGTCCGGGTTTATACTAATTTTGCAGCACAACGGATCATCTGTCGTGTATATACTTCTTGTTTCTATAGTACTCGGACTTGTTGCTGGTATGCTGTTTATCAGCTTTTATTTCCGGTGGAAGGTCCTGAAGATCTACCACTATCTGATAGCAAACAAGGTTGAGTTTTCCGCAGAGCACATCTTAAATAAGGCAAAACTTAAGGAAGAGATCATACCTCTTTATCCGGATTCGGAGAAAGAGATTCTCACTTTTGTAAACTATGTAAGGTACTCTTTGCGAATTGCATCCATTCTCATTGTATTGATTACAGCTTTCGGGCTGATTCTAATGTATTATAGCAGGTATGAGCATTAAAATAGGTTTAGCTGGTGTTGGGCATCTGGGGAAAATTCATTTGAAATGCCTGCAGGCGGTACCGGGTCTGGACTTAGTAGGATTCTTTGACCGGGACCGTGATTCTGCCAGATCGATTGAGGAGAAAACCGGTATTAGGGCTTTTGCCAGCCTGGAAGCACTTTTACCTGAGGTTGATGCGCTGGATATCGTGACACCGACATCCTATCATTTTGAAACGGCACACCATGCCATTAATCAGGGCAAACACGTCTTTATTGAAAAGCCGGTAACATCTACCGTGGAACAGGCCAGTCAGTTGATGGAGGATCAGAAGAAGATGGGAGTGGTGGTGCAGGTGGGTCATGTAGAACGGTTCAATCCGGCCATGCTTGCTGTACAGCATATGAAAATTGACCCAAAATTCATCGAAGTTCATCGCCTGGCCAATTTCAACCCACGGGGTACAGATGTATCAGTGGTCCTTGATCTGATGATACACGATCTGGATATTATACTTAGCCTGGTGCCTTCTCGGGTAAAACAGATACAGGCCAATGGCGTTTGCCTGGTAAGCGAAACCCCGGATATTGGAAATGCACGGATTGAGTGGGAAAATGGTTGCGTAGCCAATGTTACTGCCAGCAGGATGTCGTTCAAGGGAATGCGTAAGATGAGGTTATTTCAACCTGATGCCTATATTGGAATTGACTTTCTCGATAAGTCGGCTCAGGTGATTACCCTTCATGATGGCCCCTTACAGGAACCAGCTGATTCGGTCAATATGTTTGAACTTGAGACCGCCAGGGGAAGCAAGACCGTACAAATTGAAATGCCTGAAGTAGAGCCGGTGAATGCTATTGAAATGGAGTTAAGCAGTTTCGCTAAGGCTATAGAGTCAGGTGATGCACCAGAAGTGGGTCTGGATGAAGCCCATGCAGCTCTTGAATTGGCTTTTCGAATTTCTAAGGAAATAGACAAAAACCTAAGGGTAGCTTCTACATGAAAAAAATGGTCTGTGGCTTCCTGGTGTCGATGGCATTTATTTCATGTGAGAAAGACAAAGATGAAGCCATTATCCCTACCTATGTCAAGGTAGAGGAAACGAAGGTTGTGGTTACTTCGGATCAGGGCACTACTCATCACCAAATAAGTGAACTCTGGGTTTATGCTGACAGTGTGTTGATTGGAGCCTACCCTGTTCCATCTGAGTTTCCGGTGATTGTTGATCGGGAGTTCCGGCTGGATTTATTTCCCGGAATCCGTGAAAACGGACTTTCATCGTCTCCGCGTTTATATCCTTTTTTCCGGCCATTTAGTGCAGACTTATCTCCTCTACCTGGTGAATCACACGTCATTGAGCCGATGTACAGCTATCTCCCAGGTACGGTTTTCGCCTATCAGGATGATTTTGAATCCGGTCATCAATTAAAGGATGATCTCGATGGTGATCCGGAGACTGCCATTGTGATCGTTTCAGAAGATTCGCCTATTGAAAGTCAATCGGGAAGGGCTGTCCTTACTCCCGCACATCCGGTCCTGGAAGTCGCCACAACCACAAAGTTTGAGCTACCGGTAAATGGCTCACCGGTATTTCTTGAGATGGAGTATAAAAGTGAAGTACCTGTACTCGTAGGCTTACGGGGTCATAGGGGGTCAAGCTCAGCTATCCAGTATAAACTGTCTTTGTTTCCCCGGGAATCAGCCCAAAAAGTGTATGTTAATTTCAGCCCTGATTTACAGGCATCGCAGCTGGATAGTTACCAGATCATATTTCAGGCTCTTTACAATGAGCAGACCGGTGGGGAAATGCAATATCTCATGCTGGATAATTTAAAATTATTACATTTCTGACGTGGAGAATCAGCGCCGACGTGATATCATAATATACGGGGTATTTGACTTCCTCATGGCGATGCTGGCATGGGGATGCTTCTTCGCATATCGGAAAAAGGAAGAAAATGGGTATTTCGATTGGTTCATGCTTGATGATCGGAATTTTTATGTCGGTGTGATACTGATTCCATTGGGCTGGATCCTACTATATTCGATTTTTGACGAATACAGGGATCTATACCGAAAATCGAGGATAAGGACAGTGTCCCGAACTTTTTGGTTGACCCTGATTGGCGTTCTATTCCTGTTCTTTACCCTGATTCTCGATGATAATGTCATTCAGTACACGGATTATATACAGTCCTTTTTGGTACTGTTCCTTCTCCAGTTTGTACTTACGATACTTTCACGGTCCATTCTGCTCACTCGTGCCAGTCGAAGGTTGAAAGCTGGCCTGGTGCAATATCCTACCCTGATCATAGGGGGGAACGAACGTGCCCTGGAACTCTTTTCCGAAATGACCAACCTGAAAAAAGGTCTGGGACACAAGTTCATGGGATTTATCGATGCAAATGGGAATAGCCGAAACGATTTACAAGCACATTTGCAGCGTCTGGGTGGTATACCGGACATCGCCCAGGTAATTGAAGAGCAGCAGATTGAGGAAGTGATCATTGCCATTGAGACATCTGATCACAATAAACTGAAGTCCATCCTCGACATATTGTTTGATTTCGAGGACCGCATATTGGTGAAAATCATTCCCGACATGTATGATATCATGCTGGGAACAGTAAAAATGAACCATGTCTACGGAGCAGTCCTGATTGAGATTGAAAAGGGACTTATGCCCAGGTGGCAGCGGTTACTAAAGAGAATCATTGACATTGTAGTGTCTTTACTGTGTCTTGTGATTCTGTTACCACTCTACCTTTATATTGCTATCCGGATTAAAATGACCTCTCCGGGTCCTATTCTTTACCATCAATCAAGGATCGGATACGGCGGCCGGCCTTTTACCATCTACAAGTTTCGTTCAATGTATCAGAATGCCGAGTCAAACGGTCCTCAATTGTCCCATGATGAAGATGAACGATGTACTCCATTTGGGGCTACCCTTAGAAAGTGGAGACTGGATGAATTACCTCAATTCTGGAATGTCCTCAAAGGCGAAATGTCACTGGTCGGGCCCAGACCGGAGCGTGAGTACTATATTGACCTCATCATGCAAAAAGCTCCGCACTACAAACATTTGCTGAAGGTTCGACCGGGAATCACATCCTGGGGGCAGGTCAAATATGGCTATGCCAGTACCGTAGACCAGATGTTGCAGAGGCTCAAGTTTGATATTCTTTACATAGAAAATGCCTCTTTATCCCTCGATTTTAAGATCCTGTTCTACACCGTCCTGGTCTTGCTGCAAGGTAAGGGGAAATGAATTTTTTCTTTGTCTGTCTTTGACTCTAAAGATTTGACACCCAGACACCTTTGTTTAGACACATTATAATTATTTTTAATATATTTGATTCGGACCGGATTTTTAGTGATTGAGACCTGTGTACATCCGGCTGATCGGTTATCTTTGTTGCCAACCTTATGAACGACTTATACATGATACTCAGAAGACATATTCTTGTTTTCTTGACACTACTATTGACATGGCAGATCACCTCTGCTCAGAGGTATGCCCAGGCTAGAATCTGGTTTGGGCAAAATGGTATTGCACCATTGCAGAACCTTGGTTTAGCCCTTGACCATATTCATCCGGGTGAAGACTTTGTGGAGGGAGATTTTTCAATTCAAGGGTTGAAGCTTGCAGAAACCAATGGTTATCGAGTGGAGATACTGCATCCCAATGCTGAAGAAGCCTATCTGAAAAAACCTTCTCTGCTATCGCATGAAAGAAATAATGCAGATTGCATTGCCGGACTGCTTGATTTCCCTTACGAAGCGTCCAATAATTACCAGGAGGGATCATACAAAGGAAACTTCACTTACCAGGAAATGCTCGATCAACTGGATCGAATGGCTGCGAGGTATCCACACCTGATCACAGCCCGTCAGGAGATAGGTGATATTCGAACTCATGAGGGCAGACCGATTTATTGGATTCGCATTTCTGATAACCCCGAAGTAGATGAGCAGGAACCGGAAATATTGTATACGGCATTGCACCACGCGCGTGAACCTGTCAGTCTTACCCAGTTAATCTATTTCATGTGGTATGTTCTGGACCACTACGATGACAATCCCAGGATCAACCACCTGCTACAGAATACAGAGCTCTATTTTATACCCTGTGTTAATCCCGATGGATACATTTATAATGAAACCCAGCGTCCACAAGGGGGAGGGCTCTGGCGTAAAAACCGACGAGATAATGGTGACGGGACATTTGGGGTGGACCTCAACCGGAATTACGGACATAAATGGGGGTACAATAATGCCGGCTCATCTGCATCTACTAATTCGGAAGTATACAGAGGACCTTCTGCTTTCTCCGAACCTGAAACACAGGCTATCCGTGATTTTGTCCTGAATCATCACTTTCAAATCGCATTAAACTATCATGCCTGGGGTAATTACCTGATTTACCCTTATGGATATACTTCCAAGCCGGCAGAGGACCTGGACGTTTACCAGGAACTTGCTACGCTCCTGACCAGAGAGAACCGTTTTTTGCATGGAACCGGATTGGAAACACTGGCTTATTCCAGTAATGGTGATGCAGATGACTGGATGTATGGTGATGAGTCAAAAGATCGTATTTTTTCGATGACCCCTGAAGTAGGAGGCGTAGAACATGGTTTTTGGCCGCATGAGGATGATGTGGAATATCTGTGCAAATCCGCACTGAGGCAGAACCTCGATGCAGCCTATTTCTTACTGAATTCAGGTATGCTGATTGATGAGTCTGAATCCTTTCTAACGGAGATGTCCGGTTCTATTCCGGTAAGACTTACGAAGCTGGGTTTTGAAGAAGTTGGATTGTCCATGAAGCTGGAGTCTATTACCAACAACATTGAGTTTCACAATTCGTCAAAACTCTATATCCTTGATCTATTCTCCAGTGAGAAAGAGCAGTTTCATTATACTTTGCGAAGCGGGATACAGGATGGTGAGAGAATTCAGTTTGCTTATACCATAGATAATGGCTCGTATCAACGTACGGATACGATCACCAAATATTATCGTGAAGGAAGATTTGCATTTGAGAATACAGGAAACCTTACTGCCTGGAATGATGAACCAGCGATGGTTAATTGGGGAGAGAGCAAAACAGTGTTCTATTCCGGTCCTTCCAGTCTGACTGATTCTCCAAACGGGAATACCACACCTTATACTACCAACCAGCTTACTTCCAACGAATTTTATGTTGAACATGCTGATTCGGCAGTACTGACTTTCAGGGGAAGATGGGATATTCAGCATGATTTTGATTTTATGAAAATTGAGGTTTCGCTGGACGGAGAGACGTTTTTTCCACTTTGTGGCAAGTACTCGAAGGCCGGTGCCCTGAGTCGCAATCGCAACCTCCCGGTATATACCGGCAGACAATTAACATGGGTAAACGAAGAAATTGACCTTACCGATTATACAGGCCAGAATATCAGTATTCGGTTTACCATGGAGTCAACCAATAACAGTACCAGGGACGGAATGTACCTGGACGACATCAAGGTGTTAGCCTACGATGAGGGGGCTGTGACCGATACCAGACAACTGGATGAAACCCAGTTTGAGACCAGGATCTTCCCCAACCCGGTTCGCTCTACCTTACAAATGGCTACTGAACACAGCACTGATCTTGATCTGGCCCAGGTACGTATCATGAATCAATTGGGCCAGGAAGTAATGGTACTTCCGTTTCAGAAATGGATGTCTGTAGATGTTTCTGACTGGAGCCCGGGTCTTTATTTTGTGCTTTTGCAGGACGTAAAGGGTTCCAGGTCCACTGCCAAAAAATTTATGGTGCATTAAACCGGAATTATTCATTGGGGTTTCGTCATGAGAGCTAAATATGCAATAAAGACGGGCCTGTCTGGCCGCCAGGCAAGATGCTCCAAGGGCTTTTTGACTCATGAGCGAACGATCTCGTAGAGTCGAGTACGACAGTGCTCGAAGTGAGTGAACCGCGAAAGCGGGTGGGTAAGCCATAGTTAACCATCATAGCCTGTCCCGCCAAAGGCGGGAGTGAGAATCAAAAAGTGCTTATGTGCCCGTATTTGCAGCAGATTTAGATCGTAATAGAAAGTCTAATGCATATTTCCGGTTAAAAATGGTGCACTGGCCAGGAGTGGGGCCAAATAGTCCATAATTTATCTACAGATACAGTATTATAACACTCATACGATCTGTATTTTTAGGTATGAAGTATTCCAGCCTTTCGTTGATTTGTTTGTGTTTCTCCGGAGCTTTCATGCTTATTTCCTGTAGCTCAGATTCGGTAGAATCGACCCCTTCACCTAAAGAACGACCCAATATTGTATACATTTTAGCCGATGACCTGGGGTATGGAGATGTTTCAGGTTACAATGCCGAATCTAAGATCCAAACTCCCAATATCGATAGACTGATAAATGAGGGAATGAAATTTACCGATGCTCATTCACCTTCATCGGTCTGCACTCCAACGAGATATGGGATCCTGACGGGCCAGTATTGTTGGCGAAGTAAATTGCCGGTAGGTGTACTGGGTGGATATGGTCAGGCCTTTATGGATAGCTCACTTGTAACCGTAGGTGAATTGCTGCAAAGTGAAGGCTATCATACCTCTGTCATCGGGAAATGGCACTTAGGCCTGGACTGGCAAGTGAAAAGTGAATTTCGGGATTCAGTATCCACTGCCGCTTCGATCAACGAACTGGGTATTAGAAAGAACATGAAGGGAGACTGGGTTGATTTTAATGTTCCTCCCGTCAATGGTCCCTTAGCACATGGGTTTGACTATTCTTTTATTCTACCGGCATCCTTGGATATGGAGCCGTATTGTTATTTGCGCAACGATACTTTGGTGGATATTCCAACTGCCAGCACTCCAGGGAACGACTTAAATACCGGTTATACAGGAGCTTTTTGGAGGCCAGGTAGAATGGCTCCCGGCTTTGCTTTTGACCAGGTATTACCCAGTTTTATCAACGAAGCCATCCATCAAATTGAGAAACAGGTAGAAGAAGATCAGCCGTTTTTCCTGTACTTACCATTGGCAGCGCCTCATACTCCTTGGGTACCTACTGCTGAATTTGTGGGGCAATCGAAAGCAGGACAGTATGGGGATTTCGTTCAGATGGTTGATGCCGCAGTTGGTCAAATTCTGGATTTACTGGATGAATCAGGAGTTACCGATGAAACCTTGCTTGTTTTTACCAGTGACAATGGCCCCTATTGGCGTCCCAATATGATCGAGCAATTTGATCATCGGGCTGCAGGATCTTTGAGGGGCATGAAAGCTGACATTTTTGAAGGTGGTCACCGAATTCCATTTGTGGTCCGATGGCCGGGTAAAATTGTGCCAGGTAGTGAGTGTAACCACCCCACCGTACTAACGAACCTGTTGGCTACTTGCGCTGATATGCTCGGAGTGAAATTAAAGGATCATCTAGACAGTGAAAGTATACTTCCGGACTTACTGCAGGAGCGGTCAGGTGAGGATCTCAATGTGCTGGTTCATCATTCAGGACAGGGTATGTTTGCCATAAGGAGTGGGGACTGGAAATATGTTGAAGGCCTGGGGTCAGGTGGGTTTACTCAACCGGCAAGATCTGAACCTGAAGCGGGGGGTCCAACCGGGCAATTATACAATTTAGAGCAAGACCCCGGTGAGCAACAGAATCTTTTTATAGAGTACAGGGAAGAGGCTCAAACCATGAGTGCTATGCTGGATAATGTGAGGGCAGAGTAAATGCTATGGGTATAGCAGGTATTTTTTACGCATCTCTTTGTATTCCGTAAGACCAGGTTCCCAACTGGCCCTGATCTCTTCTTCGGAGGCACCCGAAATTATTTGATCTCTGAATTGACTGTGACCAATGAGCCGCTCAATGACACCCATTTGGTTGCTTAGGCTCGAATCGAAAAACAGTTCTTTACGGGGGTGTGCCTGATAGAGTTCTATGATCCAGCGCAGGTTTATTTTTCCTGACTGTCTCAAGAGGTGGGTGTCATACTCTCTAAGATCTATTCCAAAACAAAGTTTGCCCATGAAGAGAGGGTTTTCCGCCATTCCGGGGATACTTTTGGGAGTGAAGGAAAAATCATATATACCTTCCAGCTCAGGGCTTCCTAAAACGGCAAAAGGAGTATAAGTACCACGGCCATGATTTAGATAAGTACCTTCAAACATACAGGTACTGGGGTAAAGCAACACAGACTGTTGGGTGTTGAGATTGGGAGAAGGTGGAACCGGTAGGGTATAGGGCATCTCGTGAGAATAGTTGGCTACTTCAACAATGTTTAATCTACAGGTTATTCCGTTAGTGAGCCATCCCTCACCATTAGCCATTTGTGCAAATTCCGCCACCGTCAGACCATGTGACATTGGGATAGGAAACATGCCGATACCCGACCTGTATTGCATATCCAGGACGGGACCATCAATCAAATATCCATTGGGATTGGGGCGGTCTAAGATCATCAGCTCCCTGTCGTTTTCCGCACAAGCTTCCATCAATCTGGACAACGCATTGATGTTGGTATAAAAGCGACATCCAACATCCTGCAAGTCGTAAATGAGAATATCGACATCGGCCAGATCCATAGAGTCCGGTTTGTTTTTTGATCCATACAGTGAGATAATCGGAATACCGGTCTTTGCATCAATTTCATCCTGCACCTTGACTCCGGCACTGGCATCACCACGAAAACCGTGTTCGGGGCCAAATACCTTGACAATGTCAATATTGAGATTCAAAAGACTATCAACGAGATGGACATCGCCAATTACGGTGGACGGGTTGGCCATAATGGCAATCCGTTTTCCCACGAGGTAAGGAACATACTTTTCAGTTTGCTCTGCTCCTGTCAGAATTCCGGTAGCTGTTGAAGCTGATGCTGTAGGTTGAGAGGGAGTTTTACGACCTTGACAACCAATAAGGCAGACAACTGAAAGTATGATGATAGTTCTAATCATGGTATCGCACATGTCGGAAATTTTGAGATCTGTGTTTTTACGGGTATTACCCGTTCTCACACAAGATCCGGTTTATTCATTTAATTTTATTATCGAGAATGATGGAATTATCAACTGATTAGCGTCAAGTAATATGAAGAATTTAGGAAGCATTATCATCTTGTTTGCATTGATTTCGTTTTTTCAATCACCAGTCGTAGCGCAGGAATCTGTAGACGACTGGCCCAAAGAAATAACGGCGGGTGAATATCTAGTTACCATTTATTCTCCCGAAAATTCGAGTTATCTGGATCTGCGACTCAAAGCCAATTTTGCTTTTTCGGTGAGAAAAGGATCAGAAGGAACTCCCGTCTTTGGTATGATGTGGACGACTTCATTGCTTGATGTGGATCGCGATACCCGGATAGCAAGTCTGGTATCGATTAGCGTAGATGAAGTCCGCTTCCCAGACGAGGTTACCGATGAAAATGAAGACAGATTTAAAAAATTGATTGAGAGTGAAGTACCTCAATGGGACATTCAGTTTGAGTTGGAGGATCTGATCGAAAGCATGGAAGAGGTCAGTACCTACAAGGCAGAGTTGAATAATGCTCCACCTAAAATTATCTTTTCAACGGAGCCGGCTGTTCTGGTCATCATTGATGGTGATCCCAAATTCAAAGCCGCTGATAAACGATATGAGGTTATTCAAAATTCCGGATCATTCATAGCCTATGATACCAGGTCAAACAGTTACTACCTCTCCGGTGGCGACTTCTGGTATGAATCAGATGCGGCTTTGGGACCATGGGAAAGCATCAAGAAGGCACCTTCTAAGGTTCGGAAACTGGCAGAACAGGCCAAAACTGAAGTTGAAGAGAGTGATGATGATGAAGATGATCCATACGATGGAGAAATACCGGGAATCGTTGTTTCAACAGAACCTGCTGAATTGGTATTGATACGTGGTAAAGCTGATTTCAGTCCGTTACAAAATACGCACTTGTTGTATGTCAAAAATTCAGATGATGACTTGTTTATGGATATCGAATCCCAGACCTACTTTGTCCTGATCTCCGGCAGATGGTTTGCTTCTACCAGTTTGGATGGACCCTGGGAGCACAGATCTTCAGATGATTTACCCGCAGATTTCAAAGTCATAAGCCCTGAAAGTGAGAAGGGTGACGTGCTGGCGAGTGTAGCTGGTACGGAGCAGGCCAATGATGCTATTATGGATGCCCAGATTCCTCAGACTGCTGAAGTAGACCGCTCAACCAAAGCCAACGAAGTGGTGTATAACGGCTCACCTGAATTTCGCAATATTGAGGGACTGTCCCTTCAGTATGCAGTCAATACAGAAAGTGCTGTTTTCAGGGATGGTAACAACTATTACCTATGTGACAACGCTATATGGTTTGAAGCTGCTAGCCCCAATGGTCCCTGGAGTGTTTCTGAAGACAGACCGGATGAAATTTCGAAAATACCTCCGGATAACCCACGGTATAATACCAAATATGTATACATCTATGAGTCTACACCATCAGTAGTTTATATGGGCTACACTCCTGGGTATCATGGGTGCTATGTATATGGTAACACCATTGTGTATGGAACCGGGTTTTACTACAATCCCTGGTACAATGGTTATTATTACCATTATCACTTCACCTATGGGTTTTCTGTAAGATATAATCCCTGGTACGGTTGGTCAGTGGGATTTCGGTTTGGGTCTCCCTATGGCTGGTGGGGTTATGGATACTGGGGATTTCACCCACACTGGGGGCCTCCGTATTACCGTCCTCCATACTATCGTCCCGGTTATCGACCCAGGCCACCACGTCCATGCTATCCTTCACATAGACCGGGTGTACGCCGCTATCAGCGTCCCGCACAGTTGCCTGCAGGTCCCGGTACGGGTGTCCGACCCGGCAGACCGGGTACTCAACCAGGTACCAGACCCAATGTGCCAGCTACACGGCCCAGCCCTCGGCCGGAGACCAGACCTACTCCTCGGCCGGAAACCAGACCCTCACCACGACCAGAGACAAGACCCACACCTAGGCCTGAAACGCAGCCAGGTAACAGGCCTTCCATGCCTAATACCAGGCCATCAACGCGGCCTTCGACACGACCCTCTACAAGACCGGTTACCAGGCCCGAGATGAGGCCAAGCCAACCGATGCAAAGACCAACTGCCCGACCTGCTCGTCCTGTCGCCAGGCCTGCTCCGGGGAGGTCTATGCCCAGAGGGAGAAGATTTTAGTGATCATGTTTTTGTGGACATACAAAAAAAGCCCTGCAAATCTGTGATTTACAAGGCTTTGTAGTAGCGGAGGCAGGACTCGAACCTACGACCTTCGGGTTATGAGCCCGACGAGCTACCAACTGCTCCACTCCGCGATCTTACACCTTCCTTTTGAAGGGATGACAAAAGTAAACAATTCTCGATAAAATGCAAATAGGGTTATGGTGATTGACTATTCGCAGGGTTTGATGTCCATAATAAAAGATGCGCTCTCCTCAATATGGAAGCCTGGTTTCAATTGAATCGAGCTGTCAGCGTGGAAGATTACGTTCGATGAAGAATCTATAGTGCCCGATGAAAAAAGATTTCCAGATAGTTTAATAAAGGTCCCATCGGGTAAAGGCGATTGATCGAAATGAAGATCGCCATCTTGA
>JAUILF010000433.1 GCA_030433135.1 Bacteroidia bacterium
GGCGCTGATGGGGTTCGATTCGGTATTCTTTCAAGTTCACCGGCAGGCGGAGACCTACTCTTTGATGAAAAACTATGCGAACAGGGCCGAAACTTCTGTAACAAGATATGGAATGCTTTGCGTTTGATGGCCAGTTGGCAAGAGGACTTAAACCCGGATGTCAGTTCCTCTCCGTCAGAGTCGGCTGCGCTTGAATGGATCGAGCAAAAGTCCAATGTTCTCCTGGAGGAGGTTGAAAAGGACTTTAAGAACTACCGGTTGTCTGATGTGATGATGAAACTCTATGGGTTCATTTGGAATGACTTCTGCAGCTGGCACCTTGAAATGATTAAACCTACAGGAGGCGATCAACTTTCGAAAGATACACTGGATAGGACCACTGCCATTTTTAGCCGGTTGATGCAGGCTTTGCATCCATTTATGCCTTTTATTACTGAAGAAGTCTGGCATCAGCTTGGATCACGTGATCAGGATTGTATGATGACCAGCTACCCCAAAGCTGCAAGTTATGACAAAGGGACACTGGCCGATATCGAGCTACTGAAGGACATTGTGGCCAAGGTGCGTGATCTGAGAAATAAGAATGGATTGAGAGCCCGCGAACCACTGTCTTTGTTGGTATCCTCTTCAGATAAAACCACGAGATTAACTTCAGAGCCGGGGTGGATGGGACTGCTGGAGTCCATGGCTTATCTTGATAATCTCGAACTCATGACCGAGGAACCCGAAAGAACTAATGTGATCCCTTTTGTGGTAGGTACCGACAAGTTTTACCTGGTGGTCAATACGGAAATTGATGTCGAGGAAGAACTCAATAAAGTCACTGAGGACCTCCAATACCAGGAAGGTTTTGTGCAATCAATCAGAAAAAAGCTGGAAAACCAGCGGTTTGTTGACAATGCTCCGGAGGCAGTCGTTAACCGGGAGAGACAGAAACTGGAGGATGGTGAAAAACGGATTGCCATGCTCAGGGAAAGTTTGCGACGACTACAGAATTGACCCGGGAATATGCATTAGTAACTGCTGTCTGAAGGTTGAACCTTCAGACCAGGTCCAATACGATAACAATTGATGATGAAGTTCGAAGGTGCAACCATCGAACCGCGATGTGGTGTGTTAGCATAGTAATACCCAAAACCTGCGCAAAAAAAAATGGAGTGCCGTTTCCAGCACTCCAAAATTCATTGGTCTGAGGTTGTCTCAACCGGGGAATTCCCGGTACTAATGAGTGACCACTATTTGTTCCGTTTTTGTACCCTCTTTGGTACTTAATCTTACTATATAACTTCCACTGGGATAACCGGTCATGTCATAAGTCAGTTGCTGACTTTGAATGCCTTTCCGGGTATCTGAAACGAGGATTCTGCCGTTAAGGTCTGCAATGAATACAGTCGCATCGGTTGGGTTCTCAAAATTGACATCTACCCTCACATAGTCACTGGCAGGATTAGGGAATACCCTGACAGACTGTTCAGGTAGCGGGTTTTCATCCACTGCAGTGGAAAGCTGCAATTCCAGAGCGATGGAAGCCACATTTTCAGCATAGGACAAGGTGTCACCAGCCCCATTTATAGAACCGATAGCAAAGAATCCATCAATTCGTGATACATAATAAGACATAGAGCTTACCTGAAACATAGGATAAGACTGATTGACTTCCTGCGCAATAGTATTGGCTGTGCCCTGATAGTGCACAATAGCGAAGTATTGATTCCCGGGAGTTAAAGTTACTGGTTCCTCATCATTAATGAAGTTGGTCAGCTCAACAGAGAATGGATCAGAACTTTCGTCGTCCTCTTGAGTGAATTGATAGGAACCGATTCCGATGACTCCGTCTGCTAATAGATCGTCAATGTTTCTTTCGAGGAGACGGTCATTAATATCTGCTCTATCGACTACTTCATTTAACAGCGTATCCGGTCTTGGCACCGAATCATAAGGTAATTCAGCCAGGTATACCAGAACATTCTTCCCTGCCAATGGATCATTGTCAATATCGGTTGTAAAACAATCAAAAGTGACTCGTGCGACTTCCAGGCTTTCCGTGACGTTAGGTGGCAAAACAAATACATTTCCCCAGGCGAAATCTTCAAACTCACCTGTTCCTGTGGCTCCACTAAATCCAATTCCATCTCCACCCGGAACTTTTCGTGCAGAAAAGTCCCTGACAATGAATCCATTAAAATCCACATTGTCGTCGGGTTTTACCACTTCACCCATGGTGTCTCCTTTCACCCGGACGTTGTAAGCGAGAATGTAGTTCTGAGTAGGTCCATTCTGAGGAAGCAGGTCCGGAGTCCAGTTTTCAAAGTCGTAAATCAAGGTGTCAAGATGCCCGATTCCCTCAAAGTAGCCGGTATCACTGTACAGCAAATTCAGATCGTTGTCCAGAACTCGAGTCCATACCATAACCGAATCAGTTACATCCGCATCACCCACGTTTACAATGGCAATTTCGAGGTCGGCGGTATCATTGGCCAACATGAAATCGGGTGTCTCAAAGTTGTTGATATTGGTAAATGCCTCAATCTTGAGATCTACTCCTCTCTCATTGAAAAACTGCACGTCATCAATAAGCCAGAAATAATATTCTCCATCCCATACAAATTTTAGCATTACTTCGGATTGGCCGGCTGCAATATCACTGATGTCCTCAACAATGATATCGGTAGCTCTGGTCGCTTCGTTTGGGCCAATGTCTTGATTGACCTCAAAGCTGATCCAGGTAGCTCCTCCGTCATTACTGATTTCGAATGAAGAGGCAGGTGTATTGAAATCGGCCGTGGATGGATCAGGGTCACCATCATCCTTGGCAAAGTACCGATAGTATTGGTAGAAGGACAAGAGGACTCGTGTCTCACTACTGAAATCAAGAACGGGAGAAGTGATTTCTCCCTTTTGTGGTGATGGAGCAGGACCCAGTCCGAAGCCCTCCTGGTCACCACCATTGTCAAGACCATCTGAATCAAATAGTAGTGCCCCTCCACCCGAGGCAGATCCGATCGGTGTAGCTCCATTATTGAAGGCTCCACTTCCGGCATTTCCATTTGGAGTCCAGACCCATAACGCATTTCCGGAACTATCGGGATTAGAAGATGAAATGGCCTCGGGAGTCCACCCTTCCAGGCTATCTGTAAAAGAGTAACTGTATATGGGTTCCTGGGCAACAAGGGATTGCGCCAGTCCCACTATTAGTATCAGAGTCGTAAGTTTTTGAAGGTAAGATTGATACATCTACTTAAAATTAGTTCGGTGAATGAAAATCTTTCTAATAACGAAATAGTCTTCCAGAGTTGTGCGTATTCTAAAATATAGCGGCTAAAGATAATACAAAATATAGTGCTTTGACACGATAAAGATTTTAGGAATCATTCGGGAATATTTTTCGTCTGGTCAAGGCACTTAGAAGGAGCATAGCCGTAAGCTACGTGACTGATAAGTAACGAAGACCTGGCTAAAAAGAACCCGAATGAAACTATAATGATTTTTGTGTCAAAGTACTAACCACCCCAACCCTTTTAGATAGACTTAACAGATTAGCAAAGATCAATGTCTAATTACTTTGTGTATCAGGGTAGTGTCCCACTCTGGGCAAACATCGCATGTGTCACGGGCACAACACCGGGAAACTGGCATACCAGGGTGCCGGCATAACTGGACCAAAAGGCAAGGTCATAGAGGGAAAAACCGGCAACCATAGCTAAAGTCGCCATGCTGATCACGGTATCACCTGCGCCACAGACATCGGTTATGGATCGTTTGGTAACGGGTATCAGGATACTTTCATCACCATTATCGGCAAAGATGCCTTTGTCAGAAAGCGTGATCAGCACGATACGGCATGCGAGCTTTGATCTTAGGTGAGCTGCTGCTTTTTGCAGGTCATCCCGGGTAGGAGTGATCGCAAACGGAAGGCTGCGCTGTAATTCAAGGAGATTAGGTTTGAAGATATCCACTCCCTTGAAAGCATAGAAGTTTTCAAATTTGGGGTCTACGGTGGTCGGAATACCATAGGTCCGACAGAGAGCCAGGCAGTCAGCAATGGTATGTTGGTCCAGCAATCCCTTGTTGTAATCCTGGAAAATAACAGCCTCAATTTCCTTGTTCTTCAAAGTTTGCTCTATCCCTTCCAATAGTGCAGATCTCTCATGAGCCTCCAGTGGTTTGATTTCTTCTTTGTCGACCCTCAATAGATGCTGGTTGGATGCCATGACCCTGATCTTGGTAGTGGTGATCCTGTTGTTTTGATGTAGAAGACAAGATGTATCGATTGCATTCTCATCAAACAGGGATGACATCGTATCTCCTTCTTCATCCCTTCCCAGTATAGAAGCAATAAACGCTTCGTTACCCATCTCCCTGATATTGAGGGCCACGTTGGCTGCGCCCCCAAGGTGAGACCTGGTGTTCTCATAATGCAGCACCGGTACCGGAGCCTCGGGAGATATCCGCTGCACTACACCGGAAAGGTATTTATCCAGCATGACATCTCCAACCACCAGGATCTTCCGGCCAGACAGTTTTTCCAATACCTGTTCTTTTTTTACCTCGGGATGCTTCATGCCAGGAGTTTATGCTGCACAAGGTATTGAAGAATACGGGATGT
>JAUILF010000434.1 GCA_030433135.1 Bacteroidia bacterium
TTGCATCTACTCCGGTGTACTTCATCGCGATAAAACACATCAATACAGCCACTGGGAGTGTGCCGGAAACCAGCAGAGAAGATGGCAAATGAAACAGCATCAGGATAACCACAATGATGGTAATAAGTATCTCGAGGGAAAGTGCTTCTTCGAGGGTTCCCAAAGTTTCATTGATCAACTGGGTTCGGTCGTAAAATGGAACGATGGTGATTTTTGATGTTGTTCCATCGGCTAGTACTTTGCTGGGTAGTCCGGGTGATAGATTCCTGATTTGATCTTTCACATTCTGAATTACCTGCATGGGATTGGCACCATAACGTGCGACTACAACTCCACCCACAGCTTCGGCACCAGACTTATCAAGTACACCGCGTCGAGGAGCAGGACCCAAATTGACTCGCGCAATATCTCCAACATGAATCGGAACATCATTGCGAACCGTTACCACTGCATTCTCGATGTCCTCGATGCTCTGGATATATCCCAATCCCCTCACAAAATATTCCGCCAGATTAATTTCCAGTGTTCCGGCCCCGATATCCTGATTACTCTTGCCAACCGCCTGCATGACTTGTGACAAGCTGATCTCATAAATGCGCATTGCGTCCGGATCCACATCAATCTGATATTCCTTCACATGGCCGCCAATGGAGGCTACCTCAGCCACACCCTCTGAGGTCAGTAGCCCATATCTTACCTGAAAATCCTGAATACTGCGTAACTCCTGTAGGTCCCATCCACCAGTAGGGTTTCCCTGTTCATCCCGGCCCTCCAGGGTGTACCAGAAAATTTGCCCCAGGGCAGTAGCGTCCGGACCTAAATTGGGTTGGACTCCATCCGGAAGCAGATTGGAGGGTAGAGAGTTAAGCTTTTCTAGAATGCGGCTTCGACTCCAGTAGAACTCTACGGACTCATCGAAAATGAGGTAAATGCTTGAAAACCCAAACATGGAGTTACTGCGAATGCTCTTGATTCCGGGGATCCCAAGCAGTGCCGTAGTCAGCGGATAGGTAATCTGATCTTCCACATTTTGTGGTGATCTTCCCGGCCATTCAGTAAACACAATTTGTTGGTTCTCGCCAATATCAGGTATGGCATCCACGGCTACCGGATCATGCGGGAACCAATCCGGACCCAGATCAAAAGGGACAGATATGATTCCCCAACCCACCAGGGTGATGAGCAGCAACCAGGCTACCAACTTATTGTCAAGAAAAAATCTTACGGTGTTATTTAGCATAATGCATGTCATTACTGATACAAAAGCATATCAATCGGTACCGGAGCTATGGCACCGGTAACGATACTTTTCAGTAATGACGCATCAAATCAAGAACTCCTGGAGAAGAACGGGCAGATCAAAGATCAGCCGGGGTGGTTTATAGCAGAGAAAAGCAGAGTGATCATTCCAGTCAATTAGATCGTCGTAGGATTTCGTTGAAATATCGACTGCTGCCGAAATAGTGGCAAGGTCCTGCAATGCTTGACTGACTGAATATTCGTGGTCGGTTTCAACGAGAAGAGACTGATCTGCACAGCACTTTTTCTGCTCCACTGATCCATCTGTATTATCATGATCCGGGTGATGATGACAAGAAATGGTTGTTTCCAACTCTGAACATCGTTCGGCAGGCCCAAACAGGGAAAGATGCTTTATGGAGTCCTGGCACAAATGCAAATTAATGCTATAGCTCAACGATGACACCAGCAGTAGATTTGCCAGTACAATCGCTATTGATTTATATGCAAAAGATCGCCGCATAAACAAATTTCCACTGCAAAGATACATGGTTGACCATTGAGTTGCCAATTAAACTTTCTCCTACCATGGGAAATAACGCCAACCTGGCTGAAAAGAAATTGAATGGAACTATATAATAATTATTCGTAAGTCAGAGCACTAGCTCAGTAGAATATAAATACCTATGGTGATGATGATCAGTGCAATACTTAGTGGTTGGGCAAACTTCCACTTTTCAAGATCAACTGCCCCCACATCCTGAATAGTGAAAGGATTCCGGTTAGGATACCACTTCGAGACCATAATCATGACCGCGATATTCAGTACAAACTCGATACCCCAGATATGAACGAAATGCAAATTCACCTCGAAGATGAAATACATGAACACATAGAATGATAGTCCAAACAGGAGTCCGGCTCGTGCTCCGGTGGCCGAGACTCCGGGAAGAAAGAAACCAGCCAGGATTACCGTGGCAATGGGGATAAAGAAAATGCCATTGAGTTGTTGTAGCAGCTGGTATAGTCCCTCGGGAGCCTGGGCAACGAATGGTGCTACTACTATAGCAAAAAGTGCCAGCAGGGTTGAAGTCCAGCGACCCACTCGAACGAGATTTCTTTCGGATGATTCCCGTGAAATATAGCGCTGATAAATTCCCAGACTAAACAAGGTAGCTGCACTATTGAGTGCACTGTTGAATGTACTGAGAATGGCTCCCATAATGATGGCAACAAAGATTCCACTCATCCACACTGGTAACAGCTTTTTAACCAGTTCCGGATACACGGTATCCTGCCTGTCATACAGTGATTCCCCAAAATAATAGAATCCGATGATGCCCGGAAGGATAATGACCAGGGGTATGAGAATCTTGAGCACACCGGTGTATAGAAGTCCTTTTTGTGCTTCCTTCAGACTAACTGCCCCCAGTGCTCTTTGTATTATGGACTGGTGCATGGTCCAGAAATACAGCTGATTAATAAGCAGGCCGGTAAAGAGCACGTTGAAAGGTAGAATGGCTTCCCTGCTGCCTTCTCCGATGGATGGTTCGGTACTGACAACGCGGAATTTTTCAGGTGCAAAAGCATACAGTTTGGAAATACCTGTGGCTATATTTCCATCACCAATCTGATGCAGAGCGATGATGGGAATCAACAGACCTGCTATAAGAAGTCCGAAACCGTTTATCGTGTCCGTATAGGCCACCATTTTAAGTCCCCCAAAAATGGCATAGATGGCTCCAATAGTTCCTACTACAACCACTGTGATCCAGATACCCTCTTCAGTACTGACCTGGAGTAGATCTGACAGTTCGAAAATGCTCTCGATGTTGATCGCACCCGTGTATAACACGATTGGCAGAAGAGTGGTAACGAAGGAAAGAATGAGGAGTAGTGCAATAATCGTACGTAATGTCCCGTCAAACCTTTTCTCCAGAAATTCCGGGATGGTGGTGAGACCCATTTTCAGGTAACGTGGTACAAAGTACAGTGCGGCCGCAATCAGAGCTAATGCAGAAGTTACCTCCCAGGCAATAATGATGGCACCATTCCGATAGGCCGATCCATTCATACCGATGAGATGTTCTGTCGAGATGTTAGTAAGCAACATCGAGCCGGCAATCACAATACCGGTCAGACTGCGCCCACCAAGAAAGTATCCATCTCTGGTGTTGAGATTGTCTTTTCGGAGCTTCCAGGTAGCATAACCAGCAACCAGAAAGGTAAACAGAAGAAAACCAAGTAATTGCATGCCGGCAGTAAGTGGCACTAATCTAAACAAAAAAGCCCCTTCTGCTGCTACAGAAAGGGCTTCAATTTATCTAATTGTTTACCTTATTTTTTCAGATCATTAGCCTTATACTTCGCTACTTCCGCATATTTACCTGCGGGTACTTTGCTGTATGCCATGGCTGCCGCATCATTGTTACCGGCTGCTTCATAAGATTCGGCAACGATCATCTGATACTTTCCTTCCTCTTCCAGACCTCCCATTTCCAGCGCCTTTTCAGCATGTGCAAGGGCGTCAGATGGCTGACCTTTGGCGATCAGGCACTTGGCCATGTAGTATCGTACATCTTTGTCATCCGTGGATTCAAGGAATTTTTCTCCAGCCTCAATGGCTTCATCATACTTTTCGTCACCATAAGCGAGACCCACCAGATTCCCTGCTCGTGAACTATACCTTTCTGCGCGGTCAGCTTTACCGGCTTCGGTTGCGACAGTAGCAGCATTCATGTAAGACTCAACTGCCATGGTGGTTTTATCCTGATCATCGTATACTTTGGCTTTTCCATAAGCACAAGTATATGATTTTGGATTCAGTTCGAGACCTTTCTCAAACTTTTCCATAGCCTCATCATACTTTTCTTCTTTGATGAGTGTCGTACCGGCATAGTAAGCACAGATAGCACCGTTTCCTTTGGCCAGTTTTAAAACCTGGGCATCCTCGGTTGGATCAGCTACTTCGATTGATTTCATCAGTAGATCATACGCTTCGAGGTATTCTTTGGCCTTTAATTTGGCCAGTCCGTCGTTGTACAGGCTAGCTGCTGATTCAGTTGCAGCCTCATCCTGGGCAATGACCATTCCGAAACCAACCATCAATAGCAGTAGCGAGAGAAGAGTTTTCATATTTATATACATTTTTTAGATACCTATTACTAAGGATGCCGAAAATAACAAAAAAGTTCGTTCTGCGAAAAAAGCCGTACTATTTTTTGGCTTAATCGCCTTATAATCAGTCTGGTACGGCGTTGTTAACCAAAGGTTAAGTGTCAGGTCGGTCATTTTACCATATATGATTTTTTCTGCAGCCCGTTATTCTGTCTCGGGTACTGGCTTCCATTCGGGAG
>JAUILF010000039.1 GCA_030433135.1 Bacteroidia bacterium
TCCATACCCCGAATTACAACCTTTTGACCTTCTCCACCACTTCGATTGATTGAAACTCCCGGCAATCGTGCAATGGCTTCCGCAGCATTCACGTCAGGTAATTCCTGTATTCTGTCAGCCGCAACGATATTAGAAATAGATTCTGCATTTAGTTGTTGGTTGATAGCTTTGGCTTGCCCCAGGGCCTGTGCGGTAACCAACACTTCCTTGCCCAACACCACATCCGCAGACATTTCAATATCTACTTCTGTATTTTCTCCCTCCACTATGGTCAGAGGAATTTCCTGAGTTGCAAAACCCAGAAATGAAACCACCAGGGTCACTTCACCAGCATTGATATTACTTAAAGCAAATCTTCCATCAATATCAGTTATGGTTCCTGTAGTCTCCTGTCCCCTCAGATAGACATTAGCCCCGGGTAAGGTTGATCCCTCGGTCTCGTCTGTCACCAGGCCGGAAATACTCCCTGTCTGACCACTTACATAAAGGTAGCCAGTACAAAAGAGGCACAAAAAGATGAGTTTGGTAAATGTTTGCTTCATATATGTAATTGGTTCGTAATATTTATCTCAAGACCAAACAACTGAAGATCTGGTTCCAAGACATTCCAGGCACCGAGTTCTGTTCGAAATCCGGCTAATAAAATTTAGAGTCAGGTATTGAGATTTTCTCTAGCAGTACATCAGTGAAGCTAGTTAAAAAGATTGCGACAAAAATCTAATTATAGGGGTACAAAAGTATAGGACTCATTGATTTTCAATCCTTTTGGAGTTCACTGGGAGTCTGATCATAGAATTGCTTAAAACATCGACGGAAGTATCTCGCATCTCGAAAACCGACACGAAATGATATTTCTGAAATGCTCAGATTATTCTGTTCCAACAGTTGCCTGGCTCTTTTGAGCCTCACTGTTTTGACAAAATTATTGGGGGTTAACCCGGTAAGGGCTTTGATTTTGGTGAAAAGCAGCGGTCTGCTAACAGCCATTTCACGAGCAAAATCTTCTACATTAAACTGAACATTTCCTATATTATGTTCAACCACCTGCATAGCCTTTTCCATAAAAAGTTCGTCGGCATCTGAGATCTTGACATTTTTGGGTTCAAAAGACTCGGTTCTAGCAAACCTACGTCTAACTTTTTCACGGTTATCCAGAAGATTAGCGATACGCAACTCCAGTTCCGCCAGATCAAAAGGTTTAGTGATATAGCTATCGGCTCCCGACTGAAAAGCCGCCAGCCTGTCTTGTTTGGCTGTTCTTGCTGTCAGCAATATTATGGGTATATGACTGGTTTCTATCTGAGTCTTAAGGGTTTGACAAAGACCAACGCCATCCATGCCCGGCATCATAAAATCGCATAGGACTATATCAGGCTTTACTTCACTGGCCAATGCCAAAGCTTCATGGCCCGAACTGCTAGTACTCACTTTGTATATCGGTGACAAGCTCTCCTCAAGATACTTTAATACCTCTGCATCATCATCAACAATTAAGAGACTTTCATCACGACTAGGTGAATTATTGACCCATTCCCTCAGGTTATGAGCTGGAGTATCTCGTACTACCAGCTTCTTAATTTGTTCTGGTCTAAAATGCTTTTGCCCCAGTTGTATGCTTGTTACGAAGGCAACACCACCCAAATCACTATCTTCAACACTAATAGACCCCTGGTGTAAATCCATCATCTGTCTTGATAGTGACAGACCGATACCGTAGCTTTTTGTCCCGGTGATTCCTTTCTCACTACGGTAATAAAATTTGTCAAAAATCTGATCACGAATGTCTTCCGGTACTCCACATCCGGAGTCGGCCACTGTCACATTAACATGTTCATCAATAGTACAGACAGTCATCTGAATCTGCCCCCCATCCGGCGTGAACTTAAAAGCATTGCTCAGCAAATTATAGTACACTCTTTCAAGTTTCTCCGAGTCGATCCATACCCTGGTTTCTTCGTCTGGGACGATCAACTGAAAGTTCAGATTGCGATTTCTGGCAGTAGGTCTAAAAGAGTTACAAATGTCGACCAGAAAAGAATTTAGATCACGCTCTTCCACTTGCAACTTAAGATGCCTGGACTCAACTTTGCGAAACGTGATAATCTGATCCAGCATCTGGAGTAACCTACCTGCATTCCGGCGAACAGTCTCCAAAGCAGATCTTAACCTCTCATCTGCAAGATCATGATCTATGATTCGGTCAAGAGGATTGATGATCAAGCTCAATGGAGTACGAAATTCATGGGCTACATCTGAGTAGAAATCCAGTCGGGCTTCATGCAGTTTTTCTTCCTGCTCACGCAGAGCTTTTTCCAATTTAAGTCGTGAGCGCAACCGGGTAAACCTGATAATTGCATAAAGAAATGAAAACAGGCCAAGAATGTAGAGGGCTATGGCAATTCCCGAACGATGAAGAGGGGGCAATACTTCGATTAAAAGGACTTTTTCTTCCGGATTCCATAGTCCATGACTATTGGAACCACGAAGCCGGAATTTGTATAATCCTTCTCGTTGAATATTATATGTTACAGATGGGTCTCCCTTTTTATACTGCCATTGCCGCTCCAGCCCCTCCAACATGTATGCATATCGGTTTTGCAGTGGATTTGAATAGTCCAGGCTGGCAAAATCAATCGAAAAATGGGCATTGTCATATGGAAGGGTTATCGTCTTACCATCTAAAAAAGCAATGCGAACGGCAACACTATCCACCCCGTCACTATGTGTGCGAAAATTTCGAATAATGGTCGGTGGTACGTACTGTGTTATTTCGACCTTTTTTGGATCAAAAACCGTAAATCCAGTTTTACTTCCAAAGAAAAGGTGCCCATTGGAAGCCGTTATATAAGCATTCACGTTGAATTCGCGGTTCTCAAGCCCGGAACCATCATTGAAATTGATGAGTTCCAGGCTATTAGGGTCAAACTGGCTAATACCATTGTCAGTGCTTAACCACAGAGTACCATCACTATCCGGCAGTATTCCAAAAACGGTTTCTCCTGGCAAGCCGGCATTGCGAGAATAGCGTGTCGTCTCACCTGTTTGCTTGTCCAGCTTAATCAGCCCCACAGATCTGGCTCCCACCCAAAGTACTGGTCCATCACTGTGTATCGATAGTACCCTCACATCAGGTAAATACCTTTCGAAAGTGAATCGATTGTTCTGTAAATTCAGCCGGTTCAAACCATTTTCAGTACCTACCCACAAAACAGAATCGGCATCGAGTAAAACTTTCCGTACTCGGTCATCGCTGATTGTACTGGTATCATTTGGATCATGATTAAAGGATTGGAATAAACCACTTTCTGTATCGTACTTTGAAAGTCCACCCCCAAAAGTTCCCAGCCAAATAAACTTCCCCACATCAACCAGGGAGTATACACTATTATGTGGAAGGCCCTGTGATCCTGATTCTGCATGAAAGTTTGTAATTTTTTTACTGGAAATCTCAATGCGATCCAGGCCAGCCTGAAAGGTACCGACCCATAAAACATCATCCTGTAGGAGTAAACTCTTTATATTATTGCTACTTAGTTCATGATAATCACCTGATCCTCTCTGGTAATTGATAAAGCTCCCACTTACATGATCAAATAAATTGAGGCCTCCGCCCTCTGTCCCAATCCAAATCCGGCCATCCTCCTGCTCCGCAAATGAACTAACGACTTTGAAACTTATACTGTTGGCTACGGGATCTGGCACATAGTGCCCAAACTCACCCCAATCCCGGTCCAAATAATATATACCTTCAAAATAAGTCCCTACCCATAAGCTACCTTTGGCATCGACATAGATTGATTTGACAGGGTTACCGAATGGCTCCAACAATTCGGAATCATGTTCCAAAATAGATTGAAAATCCCCGCTATGCGAATCTTTGAAACGGACTCCATTTGCTGTTCCCACCCAAGTTCTACCCTCAGCATCTGAATAGATAGCTTCAATCCTTTTTTCTTCTAAGAGATAAGAGTCTTCAACCATATGCGGACTAGTCAGGGAATCTATCTGGTTCCAGCGGTAAAGTCCCTGATCAAATGTCCCAATCCACAATCGATCGTCAGGAGCATTTGTCAGTGCACTTATCCTGACAGAAGCCAATCGTCCCAATGACTGGAATTTATGCTCTCCCGGTACCATTGATAGGGTATCGTCCTGATGGACCGCATAATATATACCCAAATCCGTTCCCACCCAAAAATGACCCGGACAACAATCAACCTCAAGCCATGCCCGGATATTAACTTTGCCCTTGTTTCCATCAAAGACAAACATCCTCTTGAAAGAATCCTTCCCAGTGCTTTTGAGGTATATGGCATTCTGAGTACCTACCCAAAAATCACCATTCTCATCATGATCCATAAAACGGATATCTGCTTTATCCGGACCGGTCAGAAAATCAGGATATTGAATGAAAGTATCCCGACGGGAATCATATCGACATAAACCCCTTGTTGTTCCAAGCCATAGACTATTTAGACTCGTATCATAATTCAGCAAACGTACGTCATTGTCCAAAATCGAATTGACTGTATCTCCGGTGGATCGAAAGACTTTCATCGAATAACCGTCATACCTGTTAAGTCCATCGCGTGTTGCAAACCACATAAACCCGTGATCATCCTGTGTGATGTCAAAAACGGTATTTTGTGACAAACCTTGCTGCTTACCTAACTGACGAAAGTAAATCCCTTGCGAAAACACAGGGCCTGAAGCTGCCAAAAGAGACAGCAGTAAACATAATTCACGATATACCAACAGGCATGTCGGTACTCTCAAATACCCAGGCAAGTAACTCATCACCTCTCAAGCTACTACATTCTTACCTTATAGCAAGGTAAATCTGGATAATTTCGGAATTATCAGAATTCGAAATACCTGCCCCAGGTCATCAGCTAGGAGGACCTCAATGGGTACATCAGTACTTCACCAGCTTTATACCTACGCTCCACCCTTCCATGCTTCAATCACCGTGTAAATGGATCCATACAAAGTTCAAACTTTATTGTGCCCAAGCACAAATCTCCTTTTCGTATGTTAGAATGCGAGATTACTGTTATACGCCAATGGGTGTAAACTCTCCTGAACCAAATAATGAAGATGATGAAAACTGAAAAACTGGCCTACCTAAAGGTCCTATGTGCAATCCTGATAGCAACAAACCTGTTGGGACAAACAAGGTTCGATGCACTGGGGCAACAAGAAATCAAAGGAGAACAGTACGCACCAATGGATCTTGTCTTTGAAACTGAGGAATCAATTGACAATCCATTTGATCTTTCTTTTGGTGCCAGAATCACCACACCAGATGGCACTTCCCTAAATGTACCGGGCTTCTACAACGGAGGTAATGAGTATATCATCCGTTTTACAGGTAACTCCACCGGTGACTGGTCATATCGCACCTATGCATCTATGCCGGAATTATCCGGTATTAAAGGCAAGATATCAGTTACAGATAATACCAATCCCCATGTCCATGGAACCGTTCTCGTGAGTTCCGAACATTCACAAAAGTTCAGTTATGAAGATGGCACCCCTTATTTTGCCCTGGCTTTTGAACTTGATTGGTTATTTGCCCTAGATTATGATAACCAGTCGGCTATACCCAGGACCGAACAAATAATTGGTGAGGTGAAGAGTAATGGTTTTAATCAGATCGTAATGAATATCTATGCCTACGATGTGGGCTGGGAAGTGGCTGATGATGTACCTGCAGCATATGAATTTGGTAAACCTTCCTATTCCCCCTTTGGCGGCACTAATGAAAATCCTGATTTTTCTACCCTGAATATGGACTTTTTTCAACACCTGGACCGGGTTATCCATCACTTATTCGAGCAGGGTATTGTCGCACATGTGATGATCTATGTATGGAACAAGCAAGTGAACTGGCCCGATATGTATTCCACTGATGACAATCGCTATTTTGATTACGTAATCAAACGATATAAGGGTTATCCTAATATCATGTGGGATGTATCCAAAGAAGCCCTCGATTATGGTCGCTGTGATATTCCCTATATAAATGAGCGAATTGCCCGGATAAGAAAGCAAGATGCCTACAACCGGCTGATCACTGTCCACGACTATGAGTACTGCTCACGCGAACCGGACAGGGTAGATTTTATCTCGATCCAGAACTGGCGAACAGACCTGTACTCCCTGAGCCTGGAGGCTTACCTGTTACACTCAGACAAACCGGTGATGAATATAGAACACGGAGGGTATGAGGAAGGTCCCTATCAATCGTTTGTCGGAAATTATGTGAATCCCGAAGTTTGCCTTATTCGCAATTACCAGTGTTTGTTTGCCGGGGTATATTCATCATACTATTGGCAGGATGCCGCCTGGAATGTGGTTATATATGATCCAATGGAGTCTCAATACGTCCCTGACAAACCGAAATTTGAGTACTACAAACACCTACAGAAACTCTTTACCGATTACGATTTCAGCACCCTTTTTCCACATAAACCTAAACTCACCACAAATGGCCGCGTCGGTCTGGACAACCTGGCATCCAGCAGTTATCCACTCACTAATGGCGAAGGTCTCTATATGTACTTTGTACCATCGGAAAACCACCAGATAAACGTGGTGCTACCGGAACCGTCGGGAGGTAAATTACAAGCTACCTGGTTTAATCCCTTTAAAGGGGAGTATCAAGATGGAGGCACATCAGATTGGTGGAATTGGAAACCCTACCAAAGTCCATGGGATAACACTGCAAGCGTTCTGATTCTCCAGGCCAATGAATAAATTTAAAAAGACCGGATTACACCTGTATGTAAAGCAAACCAGAATGATGTTACTGTTGAAAACGATGCTGATATTATACCTATTGATCTTCACCTTTGTGATCTTGCCTCATGATGTGATGGCACAACAAGCAGAAGAAAGTGCTGTCAATGATGGTGTCTTCGAAAAAGCAGATCCGGCGTCCCTGGGAGTGGACCAACAGAAGATGTTAGCTGCACTTGAATATCTGAAGTCTAAGTCCTTCCAGGATGGAATTCACGAAGTACTTATTATTAAGGATGGCAGATTGATCTATGAGGGAGATAGCACACAAAAGCAGCATAATATATATTCCTGTTCAAAAGTATTTACAAGTACCGTCCTCGGTTTACTTATTGCTGAAAAGAGGGTTGAACTGGACGATTTTGCCACCCAATATGATGCTTCTCTGAAAGAGCAATATCCTGAAGTAACTTTTCGGCATTTTGCCACCATGACCTCCGGTTACTCTGCGGCCGGCCGCAGTAGATGGAACGATGAAAATGCTGACTGGTCTCATACTCCCTATACACCCGAGGCTCCACACTTTGTCCCGGGTTCACATTATGAATATTGGGACGAGGCCCAAATGATGTACGGAAAAGTGCTGACCCTGATTTTGGGCCGCACGATGAAAGACTATTTGACCGAAAAGATCACGGACCCCATCGGTATGGGGGAATGGGAATGGGGTCCTGAGCAAACCACAAAATCCGGAACACCCATCAACAATGGATGCACGAATGTAACAGTCAATGCACACCAGCTAGCCAAATTTGCACAGTTGTATCTTAACAGAGGATCATGGAATGGGCAACAACTCTTGCCGAAAGAGTGGTGCGAAATGGCAACCTCAGTTCAGGTACCCTCCGATATCCCCGTCTATCCGGGTGACAGGAAAAGTGCACGGGGATCCGGATCCTACGGATTCAACTGGTGGGTAAACAGCCAGGATGGACTGAGCCGGATGCCGGATGTCCCACTGGGAGTGGCCTATATGAGTGGTCTCAACCACAACGTATGTGCTATCATTCCGGAATGGAATATGATTGTGATCCGTATGGGTGACGATAAAAATCCTCCGGAAGGCAAACATGTTATCTGGAATGAGTTTCTGCAGAGGTTGGGGGAATCTATCTGGTGATTAGGAATTTCCGCGTTCTGGCACTAAAGCCTGCTTGCGTTCAATGTTTCAATTATCAATGAGCAAACCTATGTCTTGTTCCGCTATTCTGTAGTTTATTGCTATTATTCATTTGGAAGTCATCATATCATCCCCTAGCCAATGTCCTGTCCTCTGGAGTCTCGCAATATTTCTTCTCTACCATCCCCGGTAAATCCGCTTTTTCACAAGTAATAGGCACATTTTAATAGTATCAAAAAATGAAGTATTCAGGTATGTCAGACTTAAAATATCTAATGGATCACTACAGTCTGTTGCCATGGACCTTCCTGGGTCTGTAGTCTGAGTATATAGAACCCAGATGGTAAATCTCCAATATTGGTTTGAGTCAGACCAGTTTGCAACTCAGGCAAGGTTTTGACGACCTGTCCGTGCAAATTAAACAATTGAGCCTCCGCGGCTGATTCCCGCTGTTCCTGCCATTCAATAGTGATCTTGCCGGTCGTCGGATTTGGCCAAACACGAACAGGAGATGGCATACGCTGGTCATTAGCAGATACCGTTTCATTCAAGGTGAATTTCAAAATCGTACTGGGATTTTGATAGTCCCTGATGACGGTCAATCCCGACGGCCCGGACGTTCGGCCGGTTTCTCCGGTTAGAATGTAAAAGGTCTTACCATCCGGATGCGCCACAATATCCCGGTAACGGTTGGGCGTATAAAAGTGTTCGGTTGTATCACCCATCACCGTCAGGCCCTGGGAGTCCAACTTTAAGCGATAGACCCGGCCACGCTTCAAGCTTGCCACGAGAAGTGAATTCTTCCAGGAGGGAATGGCATCACTTTCATATACTGCTATACTAGATGGTGCCACATTAGGACGACAGATCCAGGCATTTTCACAAGCCGGATTATTGTAGTCATAATCATCAGTTACAGCAAACATCGAAAACAAGGGTTCACGATAATTTGAATCAACAAAGGAACTTTCTTCCAGGAGGGTAAGTCCTTCCGGGCAGGCACCATTTTGGTAATCGAGAGCATCGCAGTTTGCAGAAGAAGACCAGTTGCAATAATCATATGCCTGATCATCCTGAAATCCGACCACTCTGGGCCAACCATAATTACTTCCACCGGTGATCAAATTTACCTCATCGTCAGTATTAGGTCCATGCTCATCAGAATACAACAGACCATTGGAAGCAAACACCAGGCCCTGCGGGTTGCGATGCCCGTAGGAAAAAATGTGGCTGCGCACACCTCCCAGGACGGGGTTATCTTCCGGTATGGATCCGTCAGGGTTTAATCTTAGGACTTTCCCAGGGTAATGTCTCCAGTCACCCTCGTCGATTTCCTCCTGGGATGGCAGCACTTGTGAGAGAATCGGATCACAAAAATTACGATTTTGATTCCCACCCTGGTCACCAATGGTATAGTACAGGTTGTCATCAGGCCCCCATATTAATCGCCCTGAATTATGATCGTTACTGGAAGGCAAACTATCCAGGATAATCACCGGATCGGACAAACTCCCATCTCCATCCTGATTCGAATACTGATACCGGGCTATCCGCTGATTACGTTCTCCATCAACCAAATGTGTATAAGATAAGTATACAAAGGGCTGATCATCCAGTAACTGCGGATGTAAGGCCAGGCCCAGTAAACCGTCCTGACCGGCAGTAGATGAGTGATCGGCAATCTGAATCAATTCATCACGAGTACCGGATTCGGGATCAATCCGAACCACAATTCCTCGCTCTCTTTCGGTAACCCAGAGATGGCCATCCGGTCCCAGATTCAGATCCCAGGGTTTGTGCAAGAGATTATCGGGGCCTACAGGAGTCATGTTAAAGGATTCGGACTGGGAATAGCCAGTCGAAGCCGTGATGACAAAAAGCAACAGCAAAGCACTGCGGATAATCAACATACAACTTAGTTTCATTAGTCTATTAAGTGAAAAAGCTCCAGAATCCAGATGGAAATCGCCTCAAAATATACGCATTTCTTTTCCAGTGGTTCGCCTTCTACTTTCAGGTAGATCATCTTTATTCAATGAAAATCCATTACAAGCAATTACAATAAATTATGTGATCCCCAGGCAGCCTAACCTGATAATCCAAAAGCGATCTGGCCGGAGGGTGAACTAGCCATTTTTCAGTGTAGACTTCTATTGGAGCTTCTAACATCAGGACTTTCAACCCAGTTTGAATCGGGATCATGAATGACTAAATAGCCTATCCCTTAGATTTTTTTGCCTTTTACCAGTAGCATTGATTTAACAGACTCATTCTTCAAGTGAATAAATCTTAATCTATCATCATCCTTCATAAATGCATCCAGATCCTGCTCCGATTTAAACGCGATAATGTGTATCTCGTACGGTAAATCCCCTCTTGATGATATGAAGTTCACCTTGTCTGGTCTTACACGGTAGAGTATTTCTCCGTTATACCTTTCCATTAATGGTATGGCATGCCTCTCAAACTCCAAGAACTTATCCTCCTTCCCTTCTCTTACGAATATCAACTGCGTAATGTATATCATAGTAACACTTAATTGATGATGCTTTTTTTCAGTTCACCCTGGTTCTGAATAGCACTTTGGAATGCCTTATACCGAATCAAACAAGCTCAATGCGTCATCTTCGTAAGATGGTCAATCATTTGATTCAATACAAGTACTCTCACATCAATTCGCAGCATTTCAGACAAGCAAGGTTCTAACATGGAAAGCCCTGGAAAACGTTAAAGTGTACATTTGAAATCTAAAAAAATACCTTACATTTGCAGCGATTTTTGATTAAAATGGCCTCATAGCTCAACTGGATAGAGCAGCTGCCTTCTAAGCAGCAGGTTTCAGGTTCGAGTCCTGATGGGGTCACTTTCCGTTCTTTTCCCTACGGGAAAAGTCGAGATCCGGGGGATCTCGAAGGGAAGTGACCCAGTCCGTACGGCCTGGCAAGCGCGAAGCGGGTGGGTGAACATCACCGATGTTTGAAGTTTGCAACTTCAAACCGATATCATTCCACTCTCCCATCAAACGCATACCTATCCATCAGTAGTTGCAAACTACAGATATCGAGATACTTACTATTCGAAGATTTTACGGCATGAAACAACTGCTAAAGAAAGTCGCTGAACTAGCATTTTCTCACGCAGTTTTGTTTTCCTATATGCAGACTTTCTGAACGCCTGATAGATGACTATATCTTATGCTATCCACTTAAATCAAAGGAGTCATCCCGAGTACTCGGGACCCGAATGTTAACAACATTCTCTCCTCTGCAGTAAACAATATATGTCAGCCTGTTAAAGAGAACTACGAACCACCGTGATCGTCATTTGATATAATCTTAAGATTGTATATGTACGACACGGCAAGAATGGCACCTATAACAATGGGCATCACCATATATGCAATATTGCCGTCCACCACAGTATGGCTGATGAAGGCGAATACCAGATTAAATGTCAGACCTGCATAGGCCCATTCCTTTATAGTTGGGTGTAACTTTGGTATCATCAAGGCAGTTGCTCCCAATACTTTACAAATAACCAGAGCATAAGCGAAGTAATCGGGATAACCCAATGGTTCTGTTCCGGCATTGGTGTATTCAGGCGCAAACAAAAGTGTGCCCAACGGCATGAGCCCTTCAAATAGAAAGACGATGATGGTAGCTGTCCAAAAAATGATCCTTTTTCGTTTCATCGTAGTTTATTTCAAGGTTGGTAATAATTCCTCCAGTTGGTTGAGGCCTGCCGTGAAGCCTTCTTTAAAGCCCATTTTGATATGCATTTCCAAATCGGTCAATGACTGATGCTCGATTAAAATTTCTACGGTGGTTGTTCCATGGAGTTCTGTGAAATCAACATTCCAATTCGACCGGGGCATATCCCGATTTAGATTCCCCTGATCATCACAGAATCCATCGATATGTTTAAAATTTGTCTTTGGAGTAATGGATGTATAATCGGCCAATGACCAATGCTCTTCTCCATTAGGCCCCACCATTGCATAAAGTCTTCTGCCCCCTACCTTAAATTCCATGGATTTGGTCTTAGATTTCCAGGGATGGGGTGCCCACCATTGGTCAAGAATTTCGGGCTCAGTCCACGCTGCCCAGACATCTGATTGTGATGCATCAAATTCACGTTTCACAGTAACTGTACTGTTTTCTTTGTCGACCATAAAGTCCATATTCATTCTACTTTTTGGTTTTTGAATTCTTTAATACATCGTCCAATTGATTAAATCTACTTTCCCAAATCTTTCTAAACTGCTCCAGCCATATATCAATTTCTTTCATTTTGTCAATCTTTAGCTCATAATGAATCTCCCTTCCCTTTTGCTGGGAAGTTATGAGCTCGCATTCATTGAGCACCTGTAAGTGCTTTGATATGGTCGGCCTTGCAGCATCAAAATTGTTGGCAATTGCCCCTGCAGTCATGGTTTGTGCAGCCAGTAAGACCAGAATAGCCCTTCGTGTTGGATCAGCGATTGCCTGGAATGGGTCTCTCCTTAGTTTCATGGTATGATGTTTTGCTAAAATGTAGCTATTTGACTACAAATATATATGTAGCCATTTAACTACGCAAATGTTTTTACTCTTTTTTCCCAATACTTCTGATAAACAGGGATTCACTTTCATCAAGGTTGTTTGCATTGACTCAGATGTTTTTTTTGAGTCAACGTTCTTATCAATACTTGATTCAATCCCAGCATCAGTCAGAATCTACCAAATGTGACATCCTACCCACACCCCGTATCCAGGGCCATCGGATCCAGTGTCCACCCTTTGTCCACCCTACTTTCTGGGCATCCGAAAGTGCTTTTTCTAGCTTGGCATCCATCGTGGAAAACGTCGTGGATACCCCACATATTCAACCCGGTAAAAACTTACTATGAAAAAAATATGGATGATTGCATATGTACTTATCACAAGCTGCTCGATCTTATTTGGTCAGGAGAAGCTCGAAATCGGAGGAGCCATTGTTATCAAAAACTCAGATGATCCCAATCCCGTTCCCGGCACAATCCGCTGGACCGGCACGGATTTTCAAGGCTGGAACGGAACCAAATGGGTCTCCCTGGTTTCCGGCATAGCCTACGAGGGCCAGGTCGAGGACATTGACGGCAATGTGTATTCAACCATAAAAATCGGTACTCAAGAATGGATGACGGAAAACCTGAGAACAACCAGATACCGGGATGAAACACCTATTCCTAACATCAGTGATAACACCTTGTGGTCAAACGCCAACTATGGAGCCTGGTCCTGGTATGACAACGATAGCAGTTACACACAACCCTTTGGCAACCTATACAATTGGTATGCGGTGAATGATGGAAGAGGTCTCTGCCCCGCAGGTTGGCATGTGCCCAGCGATGCTGAATGGACAACCTTATCCGATTTCCTCGATGGGACACCCGTGGCCGGAGGCCCAATGAAAGAAACCGGCACTGCCCATTGGGATAGTCCAAACACTGGAGCCACCAATAGTAGCGGTTTTACAGGTCTGCCCGGTGGTGTCCGTAGTACCGCTGGCTTGTTCCTAAGTATGGGTGGCAACGGCAGCTGCTGGAGCAGTAGTGAGTTCGACAACAGTACCGCCTGGTACCGTTACCTGGTCTTTTCCGGTGACGACTTACACCGTAGTAACAATGATAAGAAACTGGGATTTTCGGTACGTTGTATAAGGGATTAATCAATCACTATTACTCCTGGTAAATTTAGGCCTGTATCCTAGTGCTTTGACACTATAAAGATTTTTAGGAATCATTCGGGAATATTTTTAGTCAGGTCAAGGCACTTAGAAGGAGCATAGCCGTAAGCTACGTGACTGATAAGTAACGAAGACATGGCTGAAAAGAACCCGAATGAAACTATAATGATTATTGTGTCAGAGTACTATTTTTATCGCTACTTTAGATCATGGCCAATGAGGTACAGATCGAGGACTCCTGGAAGCAAGCTCTCAGCGATGAGTTTGGGAAACCCTATTTCCAGGAGATCCGAAGTTTTTTAAAGTCCGAGATCAAAAAAGGCAAGACCATTTATCCTCCGGGTCCTTTGATTTTCAATGCCTTTAATACCACTCCCTTTGACAAAGTAAGAGTGGTTATCCTGGGACAGGACCCCTACCACGGACCGGGTCAGGCTATGGGACTGTCCTTCAGTGTACCTGTGGGTGTACGAAGACCTCCGTCTCTGGTCAACATATACAAAGAACTGAACAACGACCTGCAAATACCCATCGCTGAAGAAGGCGATCTGACCAAATGGGCGGAACAGGGTGTTTTTCTACTTAATGCTATGCTTACAGTGGAGAAAGGCCGGGCTGCTTCCCACAAGAAAATAGGTTGGCAGACATTCACCGATGCTGTGATCCGCACCTTATCCGAAAGGAAGGAAGGTCTGGTATTTTTGCTCTGGGGCCGGTTTGCACAGGGAAAGATCCCACTCATAGACCAGCTTAAGCACCATGTGCTTCAATCAGCTCACCCCTCCCCCCTTGCCGGTAATCGGTTCTTTAACAACCATCATTTTAGTCGGACCAATGAATTGTTGCTGCAGCAGGGTTATCCACCCATCGACTGGAACCTGAATGATTAGGACATCTTCTATAAGGTAATCGGCTACTCGATAGTCCTTTTGGTAGTAACCTCAATCACCCCATTCTGCCCTCTGGCACCGTACCTGCCTGCACGGGGAGGAGGAACGACAGAGACATTCGTGATAGCAAAAGAATTTGCAGCCCTGGCTGCTGATGCATAGTCCCTGCCAAGAATGACGCCATCGACAACATACAACGGATTGTTATCACCTGTGATAGATTTGGCACCCCTGATATAAACATCTATGTAATCTCCACTACCACGTAACTCAACTCCAGGTATGGTTCTTAAATAGTCTGACAGTTCCCGGATACCTTCGTAGCGCTCCGCATCCGATAATTCTTCACTGGCTACGCCCTTCGTGGTTTCACAACTAAAGGTTACCGCCAGAGCCAGAATGAGAAACGATAAATTCAAACACCTTTTCTGCATCTTAGTACTAATTATTCCCTGAAGTTACGTCTATAACCCATGATATGCTCAATTATCGACCATAAAAAAAGGGGGCACTGCGCCCCCTTTACATTTCTTAGAACATGATGAAGCTTACATCATCCATTCTTTGATAGATGCTTCATTCATTCTTACATAATCCGCATTACCAGCTTCCTTGGCCAGTTCAATAGACTTTTTGGCAGTGGTAATCGCTCCTTCCTTATCTCCAAGCTTAGCCTGGATAAGAGACTTTTGGCGCAACACCCAAAAACGTTCATTTCCCATGCCAATAGACTTATCAATCCATTCCAAAGCCTGGTCCAGATCCTTATCCTCAGAGGCATAATATGCAGCTGCAGCATAATAATCATTGGCTGTCGGGCCGGCCATTACCTGATCAATACTGGCCATTACCGCCTCGTCAGTATTTACCTCTAAAGCAACTGTGGCAAAAGTATTGTCCCAGGCAAACCAGAGCATAGCACTGGAATTGGTGACGTTATCAATGGCAATCATGAAATTATGCACAGTTACATCATCGACTTTGGTTGCATCTGTTTCAACCATAATGGGTTCTACATCACTATCCCCGTATGCCATCCAGTCCCATGTCGTATAAGGATACAGCATCAGGGTCCAGCTATCCATACCCGGCTTGGCTGTTACAGCATATTCGCCAGCACTGACATCCTTCCCTCCCAGGATCACATCCTCACTGAAGGTGATCTTGGTAGCGGCATTGGCTCCCAGTCTCCATACTTCATCATAGGGTACCAGACCGCCAAATATATCACGGCCTTTCATACCCGGACGTGAATATTCAATAGTAACTTCAGTCAGACCAACCGTCTGTGTAACTTTGGCCGCCGGACTCGGTGCCGGAGTTTGAATCTGTGCATTCGCATCGATCACCAACATGGTGAGTGCGAGACATACAAGTGTGAAAAAGGCTCTTCTCATAACATAGCGTTTAGTTAATAAAATTTGATCCCCATCACTTTCGGATACCCAAGTCTATCCAGTTTAAAAATCCAAAAACAGATGTGAATGGCTATTCAGAATCCAATAGGGGCAGTAAAAATACAGATTTTGAACATATATAAAGTCAAAGTAGTATAAAGTACTGGTAAGAAATACATTACAGATATGTAAACAGGGTAAATTACTCACTACAACCTTACCCATCCAAAGAAACTGTTCCAATTGGCAGATCGTAAATGCGTTTCCCGGTTACGCGAAAAACGGCATTTGTTATAGCCGCCGGTGTGGGTGGCGTAGCGGCTTCTCCCCCACCTAATGGAGGTACACCGGCAGGTCGAATGAGATCCACATGAACCATCGGCACATCCGGACATCTCAGGATGGGATAGGTACCCCAGTTTCTCGATGTTGTCATTTCGGAGGTAAAAGTCACTTGTTCCATCAGAGTCCAGCTGGCGGCCTGGATCATTCCTCCTTCGGTCTGGTTGATCAACCCATCTGGATTCATCACTTCACCGGCATCCAGCACAGCCCACAACTCCTCGACCTCAACCTGGCCATGGTTGTCCACCTTTACTCTGGCTGCAACCGCACAGTAAGCATCATTGTTTTTATATCGACAAAAGGCAAACCCTAGTCCCTCGTCATCGTTCAGCTGCATGCCATCAGTTGTTGCCTTCAATTTTTCCAGGACTGCGATAGCACGTTTATCCGAGAGGTTTTTAATTCTGAAATCCAGTGGATCCATCCCTGCCAGCATGCTCATTTCATCCATCACTGACTCAATGGCAAAAGCATTGGCATAGGCTCCCAGGCTCCGTAAAGAGGAAACGCGCTGTTTTCCTTCAAAAAAATGAGCTTGAATTTCAGTCATTCCTACATGGTAATAAGGCTCGGCATTGCGTACTCCACCACGCAAATAGCCCCTTCCTGACATTGGTTTGGGTTTAGGGAGATGACGTGCTGTCAACAAGGTCCCGGCATCACTATTTGGTCGCGTACTATGGGAATCTGTCCAGATACCAGCTTGCCAGGTAGCCACAGTGCCATCCCCTCTAAGACCCGCTCTGACGTCCATTCTCATGGCACTACCGTAAGGTTCGCCTGCATGCTCCTGCTCCCGCATCCACTGAACCCGAATATGTTTTCCGGGATAAAGCAGGGCCAGCACAGCTGCATCAGCCGCTGCATCATCAGAGGAATTGTGACCAAAACACCCCGAACCCGGTACTCCGATCACCCTGATGTTTTCTTCGTCCAGGTCTAGCATAGCAGAAACGGCTGATCTGAAAGGATATACACCCTGTGAATGAGTCCAAATAGTCAATTCAGTACCATCATAATGGGCTACTCCACAGGCTGGGCCAATGGCACCATGCATGACATAAGGCTTGTAGAACGAACCCTCGACCCAGGTTAAATCTTGCTCATCAAGGTTTTCCAGGGGTGATAATTGCCCTTCATTCTCAGTCTCAAATTTTGCCATTCGGTCTCTGAGATCCCCGTGAGAGGTTCCGGAATCAGGAATGGATATCATGCTCCTTACTCGGTTGTATGCTTTCACCACCTGGTATTCATGCTCACTCACAAATGCCAGTAGATTACCATGTCTCCTTACTTCTACCTCCAGAGGAAAACCTTTACCATCTTCGGGCTTAAGGTCTGGTAATATTTGTCCAAATGTCGTTGGCCTCAGTACACGTGCATGAAGCATACCATCAAAGAACAGATCTTGCACAAACCAGGGCTTACCTGCAACGATGCTTTCCATAGCCTTATGACGAACATCTGTACCGACATACCTGTAGTTTTCCTGTGAAACCAGATCGACGGGCAATTCAATTTCTGTCTTCAACTGCTGGCCATTGAGTATCTCACTGATCCCTATCTGCTTACCAGATGACTTGTGACTTACCACTCCCCCCTGCAAAATCAATTGATCATCAGACAATCCAAGCTTAGCTGCTGCCAGCTCGCAAAGTTTCTTCCTTGCAAATGCAGCAGCATATCGCACCGACATGGCACTTCCTTTCACTGATCCACTTCCAGCAGTATATCCTTCATTGGGTGTCCTACCGGTATCTGCCACCACCACCTCTACCTGTTCGATATCAGCAAAGAGTTCCTCCGCTGCAACCTGTCTTATGACGGTTGATATGCCCTGACCCAACTCTATCTTACCGGTAAACACGCGAATCCGGTTATCCTCCAGTATTTCCAACCAGGCATCAAGGGAAGGATGTCTGGAAAGGCTCCCGGGTAACTTTAGATCCTGAATAACTTCACCTGGATTATTCCAGCTCAAGATCGGAAATCCTACTACGAGTGTTCCCAACTGACGTACAAAATCTCTTCTACCTGCTTTGACGATATGGCTGTTTTCCGCTTTCATTTGTCAGCTTTTGCTGCCCGATCGATGGCTTTGATAACTCTGGCCTGGCTGCCACACCGACAAAGGTTTCCATTCAGGGCTTCTCTGATCTCGGCATCCTCCGGCTGATTGTTTTTACGTAACAGGGCTACGGCTGAGATGATCATCCCTCCGGTACAATATCCACATTGAGCCGCTTGCTCCTCCATGAAAGCCTGCTGTACAGGATGCCATTCTCCAGTATCAGATTGCAAGCCCTCGATCGTTGTAATCTCCTGATTCACAACACTTCCAACCGGCACAAGGCAACTAAATTGCGCCACATCTCCCACCAATACCTTGCAGGATCCACATTGCCCCAACCCACAACCGAACTTCGGCCCGGTCAGGCGTAGTCGATTGCGTAATACATACAGCAGAGGCACCTCCTGGTCCTCCTCAAATTGGTGTGATTCACCATTAACTCTAATCGTAATCAACGCCATAGATCACATACGTTTCGATCCTTAAAATAAACTAATTTATCCGGCACAAAGAGTTCTGAAGCCGGGACTTGACGACCAGTGCTGTCTTCTTATTTCAAATCAGCCACCCTGAGCATACTGTCTTCCACTTCCCGCACCAGGGATTCGTAGCGCGGATCTCTTTTGATACTCCTCTGCCGATTCAATGGAAGATCAATGTGAATATGTTCGGCAAAGTAGGAAGGTGCTGATTTAAGAATGTACAGGTCATCCCCCAGAAATACAGCCTCACGGACATCATGTGTAACAAAGATGATGGTACTGTGAAACTTCCTCCAGATGTCGCATAGGAGCTCCTGCATCTGCAATCTGGTGCGGATATCCAGGGCCCCAAAGGGCTCATCCATGAGAAGGATGTTGGGATTGGCCAGCAGGCTACGTGCAATGGCTACCCTCTGTAATTGCCCGCCCGACAAACTGGGGTATTGGGCATACTTGTATTCATGGCCCTCCAATCCTACCATTTCTATCAGTTCCATAGCCTTTTCATTTCTCTCCACCTGAGAAACACCTTTAAACCGGAGTCCTAATGCCACATTATCGAGCACGGTCATCCACGGCAAGGACGAATATTGCTGAAAAACCATACTCACCCTGTTTTCAGCATCTACTGGTTTCCCATTTATCAGAACCTCACCATTGGTAGGTTTTTGCAACCCGGCAATATAGCGCAGCACGGTAGATTTCCCACTCCCTGACATCCCCATAATGACGGCAAATTGACCCTGCTCAGGCTTATCTTCGATCAATAGATCTAAACCTTTGATGATGTAGGATTTTCCACCATCATAACTCTGCTCAATATTGCGAAGCTCAATAATGTTATGCCTGGATGTATCTACCTGCTCAATACTCATACTACCTGCACTTTTTTGTGGTTCCGGTTCCTCCACATCAGATACAATTGATAAGACAGCACACACCACATGATAAAGTGCACTGCCAGTGCAGTATCACCAAACAGGTATTTCAGTACCGACTGATCTGCCAAAATCGGTACAAAACTGTCTACCAGAAGCAGTGCATATACCCCAACCAACAACCAGATACTGATACTACTGACAAAATTCCATATAAGATCGGTAGTGGACTGTTCCTTTACAGTTGTTTGTGAGTAGCGGAGATCGTTTTGATACTTGTGCGGAAAGAATACCCTGTCCAAATAGACAAACAGCTTGTCCTGGATCATGCCAATCAACATGATGATGATTAGCATGGCAAACACCTTATCTACCCGGCCCTGTCTAATTCCGGCTCTCCAGATGAGGGCGCCGATGCCACCAGTAGCACCAATCCCTTCAGCCACGATAATATATGTCCATGAAATTGCTGTAAGTACCCGAATATCATCAGTAATTCTTGATAACACAGATGGTATGTACACAGACTTGATCGTCTGCCACTTGTTGGCTCCCAAAGTGTAAACCGTTTTGAGATAAACATCTGATACTTCGTTTACCCGAATTACCACCACCGGTAAAAGATAAATCAGGATACCAAAGGCAAGGAAATGAACTTTCATGGCCGTACCAGTACCAAACCAAACAATAAACAGCCCGGTTACAGCAGTCAGGGGAATATAACGTATGGCATCCACCTGCCTTTGAGATAACCCCTTAAAGAAAGGAAATAATCCTATCAGAAATCCGAGCGGAATGGAAATCAATATGGCTTCAATATACCCGGATAAGTTTAAGCCAAGGCTCATACAGGTATTGCGAATTATATCATTGTCAATGTAAAGATCAGCATATGAAGTAAGGACCCTCCAGGGTTTGGGAAGAATGTAGGCAGGAAAAACCGGGTTTTCTCCCATCGTGATGAGAAACCAGACCAGGAGCACCAGCAAAAAGCCTGCAAGGGACAATAATAAGCTTTGTCTGGTGGTGAGCTTTCCCTTCAAGGTAAACAATGACATCTGCCGAATTCTTACTGAGCCTCCGTTGAAGCAATCAGCTGAAACTCCGTTCTGCGGTTTTTAGCCCGGCAGTCTTCTGTTGCATTAGACTCACATCCCGCTACCGGATTGTCCGGACCATTACCGACAATCACAAACCGGTTGCGATCCATCCCATAAGTATTCACCAGGTAATCCGCTACGGAACGAGCCCTCTTCTCTGACAAGTCCACATTCATGGCCCTGGCCCCGACATTATCAGTATTGCCTTCTATCCTCACTCTCAAGTTGGTAAATGACCTGGCAATGTCAGCCAACTGAAGATCGATCAGCGTTTTGGCATTCTCAGTCAACTCAAATTGTCCGGTATTAAAATTGATGGTGATGGGTTTGATGGCAAGCGCCGGAGCTTCAGCATCGGCAGATGTAGGCGCCGAGAACTCAGGTCGCTCTTCTGCTTCATATCCGGGACCGCTCAATTTGGAATCAGCTGCCGAAACAGCAGACGAATTCGTCACGTTTCTCCACGGTGGGGCAATTCGCTCAGCCTGGCCCAGGCGATGAAAAGTCCTGGACATCTTATCGTAAAGATCTTCACCTTCCATCCCCCGGTAACTGGTGTTCAATCCAAAAAAGTTCATGTTGTCACCGTGACTGGCCCAATGCACATCAGCCATAGCGCCCATGGCATCCTCCACCGGGAAATTGAGAAACTCTCCCAGAATCTTGCCGGCCTTCTCCTGGTTAGACTGATTGTTGTGTAACTCAGCCACACCCCGCATCCAGCCTTCGTAAAAAGCATTGATCTTATCCCGGTTTTCACGGATGTAAGATTCTTTGGCAAACATGATGTCAGCAATGATGTGAGATTGTTCCACGGTACTGACCAGCACTTTGGAACCAGCAATGTCTCTCAGAGCCTCCAGGTGAAAAGGACTCCAAACTACTGCGGCATCAACATCCGGTCCTTTGAAAGTTGTGGCCGCCACAACCGGATCTGGTGATGCCACTATTTCAACATCTTCGTATGTCAATCCTGCGGCTTCCAGCGCCGTTATCAACAGTGTCTGTGACGGTGAAGGCTCTGCCACGGCTACCCGCTTACCCTGCAAATCATTAATCGAGTTGATACCACGCTTGGCAATAATCACATCTCCTCCACGTGACCAGTCGACCTGCATAAAAGCCTTGGGTTGATAATCATTAATATCCTGAGGAGCCGTATACAGGGGATATGCATCGGCTGTCTGAACCAACACATCGTATTCATCAGCTATCCAGGCATTCAGGGCAGCATCCAGATTATCATTTAGTACAAACTCTACTTTCAATCCGTAGTCCTGGTAAAACCTTGACCTCGTCGATGGTTCGGAACCTTCATTAAAATAAAGTCCCGGAGCATATCCACCCCACGTTACGAGTTGTACCGTCAGAACATCTTCGTCATCGGAAACTGCAGCAGTTCCCGGAGCGGTCTGATCCCCTTCGTTTTGTTCCGTACCAAATTCTGCCTGATCCTTCAATTTGCTTCCCAGGTCGGTGTCATTGAGAAAAAATCTGATCAGAAAGAAAAGTCCCAGGATGATGATCATCGTAATCAGGAACTTGGAAAATGTCGTTAGTCTTCGTGCCATTTTTGGTTTTTGTGTTATATCTGTAACCCGGTCTCCGGGTATCTTCTACTCAAAGAAGGAATCATATTGGTTGTTGTGATTAGCAACCCTTACCGGTTTCTTGATGGGCTGACCAAGATCCAGGACATTCTTGTCGTCAGCAGCTTCCAGAAGCAGCGAGTCCTTTTCATTACCCAGTAGCAATGACACTCCTTCCTTCTCCCATTTTTCCAACATCTTTAATCCCTCTTCTTCGAATACTCCATTCTGCAAGTCAACGGAAGACATGAAATTTTCAGATAACTCCATAAACCTCTCCATTTCTCCTACCTTATTACTTACGTCATCTGCTATGGCTTCAAGAGCCTGGTCAAAGACAGCGCGCTTATCAGCATCCCCGCTGATGACGTTCATGGCAGACTTCATGGCTGATGTACTGGCATGTATGGCCTTTCTTTCCTGCTCTTTAACCATTACCTGGTCCTGGATGTCTTCCAGCATGATCTCGGAATTTTCATACATCTTCCGTAGCACCCTGTACAGAACTTCCATTTTCTGATAAAGGTCCTCCAGTTTGATATTAGATTCCTTCAGTCTTCCGGCTTTCCGGGACTTGAGGATCATCACTGATTGTTTATTCTTTTGCTTGGCCTTACTTGCCAGGTCAAGATTACTCTGAATCGCCTTGCGATTGTTGAGAATCATTTCCTGCAGTTTATGCATCTGACCGCGAAGCTGACTGATCTGCCTGTTCATTTTACGCAAATTGTCTTTCAAATCATCCACATAACTTTTCAAGATCCCAATGGGATCAATCTGAACAAACAAACCGGTTATCCAGCGCATTACACTTTTATACATATACCACACAAGGTTACGCATTTTAGGGTCCAGCACCATATATATTATGGCGCCCAGTACCAGAAGCATACCGGCCAGATACAGAGTATTGGATGCCAGAGCAATTAATGCAGGCAGCGCCTGCACCAGCAGGAATCCTCCCCCTAAAACTACGCCAGCGATAACAATGGCACCGGTTACACCCTCAGGCCGTTTCCAAAAGTTTTTCTTATCTGCCATTCAATATTACAATTCTAACTAGTTAAGGTATTTCTTTATGTTTTCTATATCCTGTCTGATCTGAGCAACAAGATGAGCATAGCTTCTTTTAAACCCAGATCCGGTCTCCTGAATTTTTTTCCTGGCTTCGGTGATAGTCTGCTTCAGTTCTTCCAATGATTTTTTCTGAGCTTCTATGTCGCGATTAAGCTCATCTATCTGCTTTTTCTTTTCGAGAATATCTGATTCAATCTGTTTTTTCTGCTCAGTCTTCCCTTCAATCTGCTTGGCTCGTTGATTTGTGAGGGCTTTTTCAAACTTGTCCTCCTCTTTCTTTAAAACAGTAAGGTAACGTTCCGCCGAGCTCACCAGGCCATCGGGAGTAGCTCCCATAGTTTTAGCCGTAGCATAAGCAATTTCATATCCCTTTCCCCTGTCGACATCCAGGTGTTTCAGATTTTGAACCGAACGCTTGAATTCGATATAATCGAATCCCTCCTGATTATTGGCTTCAAGTGCCTTCAACAGAATGTGGGTGAATTTCTCACTAATCTCGCCGTCGTCACCTTCGGCCAAATCAACATCCATCGGCGTTTGCTCCACTTCAACCGTTCCCTCGTGGCTTCCAGGTGAAGTATCGCCGGTCTCATCTGGTGTAGCGACCTGCTCAGTCTTTTCATCCTCAATGATAAAGGCCGACTTAATCTTTCTAAAAAGTTTACTCATTTGGGCTGAATCTACTTTTAAATACACACATGTTCCCTTATCAGTTCAATGTCAATACAAATTAAACAATAAAATTTGACCAACGTCCTCTATCTCCGGTTCAACGGAGCTTCCAGGTCAATGAATAACATGCCATGCACCGCTATTTGTAGGAATCACTTCTCAACACAGCAAATGACTACCTTTAACCGGGAATATGCATTAGAATTCCTATTATGAGCCAAATTTGCTGCAAATACGGGCACATAAGCACTTTTTGATTCTCACCATGATGGTGACCATGTTTCCGAGTCAAAAAGTCCTTGGAGCGCCCGTCTTTATTGCCTATTTGGCTCTCATTACGTAATCCCAATGCATAATCCCGGTTTAACCGGGAACACGTATCCTACTATTTATTGACGACTAAAAGCACAACCGGTGACACCTTCCTCTCCACAAGATGTATATGTAAGTTCTGAAATCGCTGACCTACACCGGGTAATTGTACATCGTCCGGATGACGGAATAGCCAGGGTTTCTCCCAGACGATCAGATGAGTTCCTGTTTGACGACATTGTTTATCTTCCTTTGATCCGGGAAGAGCACGACACCTTTGTTCGCCTTCTGCAACAATTTTGCGGGACGGAAAATGTACTGTACATACACGATGTCCTTCTGGAGGCACTTGATGCCAGTCCTGCTGCCAGAGACGAGCTTCTGGAAATGATCATAGATTTTGAAGAGCTTCCTTCGCTTTATGTTCAAACCCTGCGAAAACTCGACAACAACGAGCTTTGTCCGGTTCTCTTAAGCGGTTATCTGGCGAAAGAAGACCTGATTCTTTTTGACCCTATTCCCAACTTCATTTTCACGAGGGATATCGCGGTTACGATTAAGGACCACGTGATTATCACCAGGGCTGCCAAGGAAGCTAGACACCGTGAAAACCTGCTTACCAGGTTTATCTTTTTTAACCACCCTATGTTTACTCACCTTCGGCAGCATGACCGGATCATCAATATGAATGATGTGGAACTCTTCCCGCGATCGCGCAGAGGTGAGTCGGTGTCTATTGAAGGCGGTGATATGATGCTGTTTTCGGAAAATCACTTTCTGATCGGATCGAGTGAGCGAACCACTGAGCATGCCATACATTGTCTCAAGAAAGTCCTCTTCGAAAAAGAAATAGTTGACAATGTTGTACAGATCAACATCCCCAATGACAGGGCATACATGCATATTGATACCATCTTTACCCGCATCAACCAGAACCACCTGGTTTGTTACCGACCCCTGGTATATGACGGCCTTAGTTCATATGTGACCGTATATCGTAAAAACGGTAGTAAAGCCACCTATCACTCGGTCAGAGAATTTATTGAAAGCGAAATCAATGCAGACATGAAGTTCATTTTTGCCGGCCAGGGAATTTCGCCCTACCAGGAACGCGAACAATGGACTGACGGGTGCAATCTCGTGGCACTCAAACCCGGAGTAGCCATCACCTATGACCGCAATATCAAAACTCTTGAGTCCCTTAAGGAGCACGGTTACAGAATAGTCACTGCTTCCCAGTACCTGTCGCAGGATCTGGTGCCATCTGACATACACCAAACCATTATAACCATTCCTTCGAGTGAATTGTCAAGAGCCAGAGGTGGGTCGCATTGCCTGACATGCCCCATTTTAAGAGCTGAATAGGATGTGGTTTGTGGTTTTGTGGTTTTGTGGCTTTATGGTTTTGTGGTATCTGGCTGGCCACCCATCACCGGCCACCGGCAACCTAATATTTTATCACCCCGGAAGATCCTACCCCCACTGCAATAATCGTACGCAGTGCATCATCAATCTTTACATCGCCTTCCACCCTGGTTACTTGTT
>JAUILF010000435.1 GCA_030433135.1 Bacteroidia bacterium
ACATAGCAATCAACATTTAATTGCATCCCCTCCAAATCCTATTGGTATTAGCAGAGACTTCCTAACTTCCGCACATGATAACTACACTCCGATGGGGGCTTTTTATGCCGAAAGGGCTCGGTCCAAAATCAATAACTTCTCAGAAAGAAAATCAGATAACCTGGTAATCAAGGAAAGTCCCAGAGGACGTTGTGACTCCTCGCGGTAGCACGAGGAATTGATAGCCCAAAAGTCCAAATCCCGTAGGAACGTAATTGCTAACTGTTTAAAGTACTTAGCTGACATAGCAATCAACATTTAATTGCATCCCCTCCAAATCCTATTGGTATTAGCAGAGACTTCCTAACTTCCGCACATGATAACTACACTCCGATGGGGGCGTTTTATGCCGAAAGGGCTCGGTTCAAAATCAATAACTTCTCAGAAAGAAAATCAGATAACCTGGTAATCAAGGAAAGTCCCGGAGGGACGTTTTGACCTTCCCTCGTGCGGAAGCACGAGGAATTGCTAACCCCAATTTCCAAGTCCCATAGGGACGTAATTGAAGATCCTTTTCAAATCAGAAGTATAGCTGCCAATTTATTCCCAGCCTTCTACAACAATTTGTCAGAGATATAAGTGTCACCTTAATACGGCAAGAATAACTACCCTATCAAGCAACCATCAACTCCTGGGTTGGAAAAAATAAATATCCACCCGCCGGTTCTTCTCCCTTCCATCGGGCGATCCATTGTCTGCAGTGGGATAGGTTTCACCATAACCTTTGATATGTATTTTGTCGGCATCAATACCATGCTCGATCACGTACTCAGCTACAGCCTCGGCCCGGGCCTGAGATAATCTTTGGTTATTTTCCTCGCTACCCACATTATCGGTATGTCCTTCGATAGCCAGATCCAAATGGGGATTATCCTTCATAAAACTGATCACCCGATGCAAATCAGGCAGGGATCGGTCGAGAAGTTCGATTTTCCCACTATTGAATTTCATTTCATCCAGGGTCATGACTTTACCCCGTTTTAACATCTCGATGGTACTGAGATCAAATTCCAGAGCATCGAGTGGCATGGTAAACTCAATCTTGTCAAAACAAATCTCCTGTCGATTAAAATACCTGCCGGTGGCAGCCGTGACCCCCCAGTATACAGTGGATCTCCCGCCGAAAATCTCATTTACAATATCACCGGTGTAGGAAATTATGGTAGATCCATCCAGTTGTACACTGAGCTCATATTCAGCATGATTCCAAACCACGGTGAGGTCATGCAAAGCGCAATCTTCCACGTTCTTGATAACATTGGGCCCGACCAGGTTGTAATAGTGGTTGACATACCCATCTCTCAAAATAGCCACGTGATCCTCAGGAGGGTCAAAGAGATGTTCGTTTTCCCAGGTATCTATTTCAATGCCCAGGGAAGGCCTCAAACCGCTGAAGCCCATTCCCTCTCCCTGCCTGCCTTCCATCCCCTGGTAAGGCATAAAAACAAATACGACCCCGTCCGCACCTCCAATATCATCACATCCAAACATAAGTTTTAGCTCCATACGGAACGATGCCTTCAGATCAATCGGCACCTTATGCCATACTCCTCCGGAAGACCATTGATTAGGCGTAGTGAGCCTGAAGCAATTGGATCCTGTAAGAACAGCCTCCCCGGAAGTGAAGAAATCCTCAGGGGTTACGCGTTTTGACTGGGAGAAAAGAGCCGGACCCACTGACAGACATAGGAACCATACCAAGACAAGGCCAAGTAATGATCTTCCCGGGGTGGCTCTTAAATTCATATGAGAGATATGGGATAACAGCCATAAGATAAAGGATTTCATGCTTTGGGTCAAATTTGTAGTGTTAGAAAACCATTGTCCCGGAAGGAATCAACCTGAACTTCATCCCATTTGATACTGTCTAACAAGAAAGTCTATTATTTAATTATGTTGTATAAAATAAAACAACCTATCAATTCATTACTTCTTTTCCTCCCCATGGCTGCCCTGATGCTCTTTGCCGGATGTCAATCAGGTGGTCAGGAAGAACTCGCTCAAAATGATCTTCGACTAGTGAAAATGTGGGAAACCGACAGTGTTTTAACCACATCCGAGTCGGTTCTATTTGATGAGGAGGAAGGCATTTTCTTCGTCTCCTGTATAGGAAATGTACCCCCTTCTGCCAAAGACGGTGACGGTTTTATCGCCAAAGTCGCCTATTATGGAAACATTGTGGAAGAAAAATGGGTGACTGGCCTTGATGCCCCCAAAGGAATGGGAACTATTGGTGACACTCTGTTCGTTGCTGACATTGATCAAATCATAATGATCAACAAAACCTCCGGACAAATACTCGACACCATTAGGGTACCGGAGTCTGAGTTTCTCAATGATATCACCGTTGATCAGACTGGATCATTGTATATCAGTGATTCCGAGGCCAACAAGATCTTCAAACTGACCGAAGGTGAAGTAGAAGTTTGGCTGGAAGATGCTGAGATGGGTGGACCCAACGGTCTTTATGCCGAAGCCAACCGTATTATGGTCGCCACCTTCGCAAAAGGTAACTTCAATACTATCGACATTAAGGATCAAAAAATGACAGCCAGGACGGATTCACTCCCGTCGGGTGATGGTGTGGTCAAAATTGATGACGGCTACCTCGTATCCAACTGGAATGGTGAAGTTTATCATGTGAATGAAGAATGGGAGAAAACCAAGATACTGGACACAAAGGATCTCGAAGTCAATGCAGCTGATATTGAGGTAGTACCCGAACACAGCATCTTGTTGGTGCCTACTTTCTTTGGCAATAGTGTAGCTGCCTACGAGATCAACAGGCTGGATGAAGAATTGGTATTGTAATTGTAGCTGCCACCCACACCGGTATATTACCATCTTGAGAAAGAAGATTCTTCCACCCAGCTTTCTGGAGAAATCAACATGATAATAAAGACGATCAATATGATGGTCAATAAGACCATGATAGCCATGTTAAAAATGGTGTTCCATTTTTCGGAATTATCCATTTTCCCATCATGGCTTTCCTCCTTTTCTGCTGGTTCTGTCCTGGCATTGCGCTCATCAAGAAAGGCCCCAATTCTTGCCATCTTTTCATCTTCATTGGCATGCCATGCCTGAACAAATTCCTGATCCTGCATCCGTTTGGACCACATAGCAAATTCCTTGGGTGTAAGTTTACCTTCACCGTGTTTCTCAATCAACAGATAATCCACTTCAGACAAAGCCATGATTTTCAAAATCTACCCGGTTTCCTAAAGTTACGGAGATATTATATAGGATACCTTCATTCTTCCGTAAAGTCATGCCAACATTAACCATCCTGAGCATTCCACTCAGCATAAAACTGATCCAGAAATTGCTCCAGATAATGATGTCTTTGTTCCGCTATTTTCCTGCCGGTTTCTGTGTTCATCCGATCTCTCAGTAATAGTAACTTTTCATGAAAATGGTTGATAGTAGGTGCAGTACTGTTTTTATATTCTTCGCGAGTCATGCTAAGTTGGGGTTCGATATCCGGGTCAAAGAGAGGCCGGTTCTTAAAACCACCATAGTTAAAGGCACGGGCAATCCCGATAGCCCCAAGTGCATCCAGTCTGTCTGCATCCTGAACAACCTCCATCTCCGGTGAACGGAAGTCGGACAAAGGGATGCCACCCTTCCATGACATATTTCTTATGATGTCACAGACGTGATCGACCAACTGCGGATCTAATGGTTGATCAGTCAGAAATTCTCTGGCGATCTTCGGCCCCAGCTCCTCATCACCTCTATGAAATTTGGCATCTGCGATATCATGTAATAAAGCGGCCAGTTCTACGGTCAACAAATCCACATCTTCTTTCTTAGCAATTCGTCTGGCCATTTTCCAGACTCTCTGCGTATGCCACCAGTCATGTCCTCCCTCGGCATCATGTAGTTTAGACTTCACAAATCCTATCGTCAAATCAATGATTTCCTCATTACCAACATTCCCATCCATCAAAACCAATTTATGATTGCCTTTTGAGGTGATGATCTATTCTCTTCTGAATTTCGAGAGCTAGTCGTTCACTATCCGATGAACCAATCCTGGTGATTCGCTTCGAATCCAGGTAGGTGACTTCTACAGCATACAGGCCTTGAATATTATACATCATACCCCGGGGTATCACCCTTATCCCCCATCCGAAATACCATTTGTTTTTTACCGGTACAACGGTTGCCAGCCGATCAATATCAATTTTTTTTCTGATCAGCCCAACTCCAAACGAAATGACGATTTGTCGATCGGTAACCAGTGTCTCCATCTTGTAAAACAACAAAACAATAACCCCTAACACCAGGGTGACCGGCAACCACGCCTGGAGGGGAATCGGGTTACTTCTTGAGGCTGACAAGATGGTAATCAGGGTAACAACAAAGGCAAACACCATAAACCCTATAAAAACCCTGCCGTACTGCTTTTCATGATATTCCAAAAACGCCATACTTTATTCGTCTTATAAGTCTCCCAGTAAGGAACACACTGCTCCATAGAAAACTACAGCTGTGCGAGGTAACAAGTTCCATTGATCAAGGGTAATCGGATGACTTATTTTTAGAA
>JAUILF010000436.1 GCA_030433135.1 Bacteroidia bacterium
GCAGAATCGAATGGAGGAGTACGACAGACAGTTGTTTTCAGAAGGGAATGACATCAAGTTTGTTCACCGGCCTGCTGAAACGCTAGCTGCCATGAGATTGGAAAATGACGATGTCTTTGATGGGTTTCTGATCATGCGTTATTCTGACCAGAATGCCAATATGCAGCCCAACTGACGTTGCATTTATAGACCGTATGACAATGCAAGGGATAGTTGTAGGGTACGGTTTTTGAGAGGGTCAGTGCGTGTTCCATTGATTTCAATCTCAGATAACCCGAGAAAAGCCCGGATGTCCGTTTCCAACCACAGTCGGTCAGCCAGACGGTAATTGAATCCGAGACCACCCAGAAAGTTGAATACTACAGACATATTCTGATCTTTGAAATCTACATCATTGATTTTTGCTGAGAGGAGGAAACCGGGAGAGACACCCAGGTATATCTTGGGTCGAAAATTTACCAGGCTGTTTCCAATGAAAGTGTTGTAGTAAAGTGGCAGCTGGAGGTAGTCATAGTCTACCACAGAAGTACTGTTTTCGTATCCTTCCCGACTGTATAACGCTTCGAGGGTGATGCCGGAAAATTCACCTACTCCGTAGGTAGAGGTAATGCCCGCCACCAAGCCCTGTACCGTGTTGGTTGCCTGTATGTTTACATTGGAAATGTTCAGTCCGGATCTCATACCCAGCATGATTCTACCGGGCACCTGTGCATTAGCCATGCCGCAGAACATGAAGATAATAAGCACCAAGTAGAGTTCGGATCGTGGCATAAATTGCATGAATTCTCACCCGTGTTTCAGTTCGCTAAGCGAAGGAAAGCATTTATTAGGTATTGTCTTAATGTATTCGTTTATTATTTGTCTCAATTTGGCAACGCTCAAGACCTGACTTTTCTTACTCTCCGAATACGTTAATTGTATCTACACTTGAGAACGCAGATAACTTTGTCCTTTGTGAAGTTTCAGACATATTGTTGTAGAGTTGCCTTCCATATAGTACGTACCGTCTTCAAATGATAATTCGTCCTTCACTTTCCGTAGTTGAAGGGATTTGCCATTGGATTCGAGTTCGGGGTTTTCCATGACGAATGGGAGTTTTATGGTAAAACCGCTGGTAGAGAATGGTGCTGATAGCGATACCTCATTGATGGTTACTTTGGCGACAGTGTGCTCTCTGGCAGCCCAATAATGAGCTATTTCAGTAAGTTTCATCCATCGCAGGTTGTCGTATCTCTCATGTAGCCGGTTAACCACAGTTTTGAAAATATTGAACCCCAGTTTTTCCCCGTTATAGTAGATCCCGGGCCAATGACAAATGAAAATGGCCGGCTCCTCGCTTTCTATCACTTCCGGAAGCCTTCCTCCTTCCAGGTCCGCTGTAATGAACTTATCAGCATCTCCGGGTGTCAGTCCATCCCATCCCCCAAACCAGTCACCGGTACAAGCGATCATGTGCACGGAGCATGAGGGATCACTACCCTGCAATCCGGTTGGATGCATGACTTGTGGTTGCACGCTCTTACCTGGTTCAGTGATGACATCCCTGAAAAAATGGGCAACACTTTCACCAAATACCTCCCTGACGGCATATTGTGTCCCTTTGGCGAGGTTAGGTATATTACGACTTCCGAAACCTCCCGGAGTCGTTACGCCATCGCAATGAAACCCGGCTTCCTCCAGGATTTGCAATGAGTAGGCTATGTATTCCCCCAGTTCGTCTGCACTGCGTTCCTGACTCCATTCCCAGTTTTCCATGTAATCGGGACTGGCTTCGGGATAGGGCACGCCGGTCTTAATGTCAATGACCCTGGTGTGACTGATCATTTCAGAGTGTATGTCCCAGTTAGGTTGTGCCAGTTCACGGACGATCTTGAGGCTGTCGTTTAGTTCTTTGCGGGACCATCCCGGGATAAACCGATGTAACCAGCCGGTACAGGCAGGGTAAGGTACCATACTGTATTTTCCCTTTACCCCATTTTGATCACACCACTCCAGAAACTCAAGGACAAACGAATCAGGAATCTCGCGGGGCAGGTTCTTCCAGTCCTGCTTGTAATTATCTGGAAAGACCTCCGCAAACTGCGGAATGCCATAGTACGCCAGATTGACCAGGGCGGTACTGTCATCGATAATAAAGTTGACCGGAACCCGGTTGTATGGGTTCAGGACCTCAATAGCGGCATTGTCAGCCTTCAGGTTGATGGGTGATAGTACCGAGCCAGCCGTAGAAATCGTAGTATTCTTCAAAAAGGTTCTTCTCTTCATATTGCACGTGTTGGATTTAAAGATAGTTATTCTGGGTGAAGCCCTCATTCCTGTAAACCTAATTCTATTGCTTAGCTGGTTTGCTTTGTTAATTTTGCAGGGTGTCATTCAGGAATAAGACAGTATGGATTACCGGGGCATCTTCCGGTATTGGTGCAGCTTTGACCCGGGCTTTGGCAGAAGAAGGGGCTACCCTTATAATCTCGGCCCGAAGTGTAGAAAAACTGAAAGACATTCAGACCTCATTTCCAGATTCCAATATCCATGTTGTACCCCTTGATCTTTCAAAACCAGCTATGATCAATGAGGTTGCTGAAAATGTCCTGTCACAGTTCAACCACTTGGAGTATGTGTTTCACAATGGGGGTATTTCACAGAGATCCATGTCCAATGAAACTGCTATTGAAGTAGACAGGAAATTGATGGAGATCAATTATTTCGGAGCAGTCATTTTGACCAAGAAGGTGCTTCCTCATTTTTTAAATCAGGGACGGGGGCATTTTATAGTGACTTCCAGCATCGTAGGTAAGTTCGGGTTTCCACTCAGGTCGGCCTATAGTGCCAGCAAGCATGCCTTACATGGTTATTTCGAATCATTAAGGGCAGAGTATGAGCAAAAGGGTATTAATGTGACCATCGTCTGCCCGGGCAGAATTCGAACGGATATTTCCATGAACGCCCTGGATAAGGATGGTAATGCCAGTAAGCAGATGGATGACGCTCAACTTCAGGGAATGTCAGCAGATCTCTGTGCCAGGCGAATGTTACATGCCACGTTGCGAAATAAAAGGGAAGTACTGATTGGAGGCAAAGAACTGATCATGGTATATTTCAAGCGTTTTATACCTTTCCTGTTCTATAAAATTGTTGGAAAAGTAAAACCTACCTAGAACATGAGAAAAGTGATAAGCGGTATCCAGCAGATGGGCATCGGTGTAACTGACGTACATGAAGCCTGGGCCTGGTACCGGAAGCATTTTGGGATGGATATCGAAGTGTTTGAAGAAATTGCCACGGCAGAGCTGATGCTTCCACATACGGACAACAAGCCGATTCCAAGGCATGCAGTCCTTGCTCTCAATATGCAGGGTGGTGGAGGATTTGAAATCTGGCAGCAGACTAAATATACTCCACAACCACCTGTATTTGACCTTCAGGTGGGAGATCTCGGTTTGTATATCTGTAAAGTAAAATGCCGGGATGTAGCTTCATATTATCAGCAGTGTGTAAGTGCTCAACTCGAAATTGTGGGTGAGATTGGTAAAAGTCCAGAAGGCATTTCATCGTTTTTCATCCGAGACCCCTATGGCAATCTTTTTCAGGCGGTGCAAACCGCCAAATTTTACCGTGAAGATGGAAATCCTACCGGGGGAGTCCATGGGACGATTATCGGTGTAAGTGACATTGATAAGGTGCTGCCATTGTATCGTGATGTACTGGAGCACGATATTGTTGTGTATGATGAGACGGGCCACTTCGCTGATCTGCAGGAGTTACCAGGTGGCAGTCATGAAATCCGGAGAGTTCTTCTGAGAAATGGTAAACCACGGAAAGGGCCCTTTGGCAAGTTGCTGGGGGATAGTGAGATTGAACTGGTGCAGGTTTTGGATCGTAACCCGGAAAAGATTTTCCGTGACAGGATTTGGGGTGATCTGGGCTTTATTCACTTGTGTTTTGACACCAGGGGAATGGACTTGCTAAAAACTGAATGTAGGGAGTATGGCTATGAATTTACGGTTGACAGTGCCGATAGTTTTGACATGGGGGTCGCTGCGGGTCGCTTTGCCTATATTGAGGATCCCGATGGCACCCTGATCGAGTTTGTCGAAGCCCATAAACTGCCCATTCTCAAGAAACTGGGTTGGTACATGAAACTGGAAAAACGCGATCCGGAGAAACATTTGCCCGATTGGATGGTCAATACCATGTCCTGGAAAAGGAAAAAGTAACCTACGATCTCAAGGGTAGGTAACAATAATTAATGATGCCGCAACATATAATTACGTATATTTTGGCATTATTAAACCCCTTTCAAAATCAACATATCATGAAAAAGTGTTTTATGTTAATCGCCTTTGCCGGATTGTTTTTGATCCTTCCTTCCTGTGACTCGACCAAATCTATGACGGGCTCAGACATGCCCAGTGCCGATATGAGCATGGGAGATATGCAGGGCCAGCTGGATAATCCAGAAGTGCAAATGAAACTTAAGGAAGCTCTTGTAAATAACGATTCGGAAGTTCGTGACAAGACCATTGGTTACCTCAAGAAGAACCCTGATGCCAAAGAAAAAGTAGGTGAATTTGTCAAAGAAAACCCCA
>JAUILF010000040.1 GCA_030433135.1 Bacteroidia bacterium
CAATGACTGATGCCAGGGCTATGACAATCCCAATCTTACCGGCAGTGTTGCCAAAGGCGTTAGCTAATCGCGCTCCAATGGTCTGCTGCGACATACTGCTAGCCTGACCATCCGACATGCCCTTACTAAGGGCAAACTCATATATCTGTTCGGGCGAGGTAAGAATTCCGGTTATTGTTGCAGCAAGCAGTAATGAAATAACAGCGTGTAGCTTTAAAACAATAATACAGAAAAGCACTACGGCTACACCAATACAGATAATGATGATGGGGTCCAAAAGTCGTGATTTACATGTTGGGAGTCACCCTGACTCAATCGAAAAAAGTGGCAGTTCTTAAAGATAGCAATCCCTTCCAATTTTCAGAGACTGAACTTACCTCAAAGTCAATTTTCAGTGTTCATTGTTTTCACTTTAGTTACAAATACTTAGTAGTTAGATAATATACATATTACACATTATAGATATATATAGCTTTTCTTTGTAATTAACATCAATTAGAACTCCCATGAGGATTCTATACGCTACCCAGGCGACCGGAAATGGTCATATGGCACGGGCACTGGCCATCGTTCCCGAACTTCAAAAATATGGCGAGGTGGAACTCTTCGTGAGCGGTACCGAGTCTTCAGTAAGGCTACCCTATCAGATAAGTTTTCAGAAGAAGGGAATCAGTCTGCACTACCACAACCGGGGTGGAATTAACCTGCTTAAAACCGTTAGAAAAATGTCGATCCATCAATTGTGGAAAGACATCAAAGGCACTTCTCTGAGAAACTATGACCTGGTGATAAACGATTTTGAACCGATTACAGCCTGGGCAGGTGTGCAAACAGAACAGCCGGTCATCTCCATGAGCCACCAAGCCTCATTTCGGTCTCCTAAAACTCCCAGACCCAGTCATCGTAGCCTGCACGGTGAATGGATTCTTCAACATTTTGCTCCCACTAAACATGCCATAGGTTTCCATTTTGCTAAATACGATGATTTTATCGAAACACCGATTATCAGGAAACCTATTCGAGATCTTGTTCCAGTTGAAGGAAGCCACTATCTGATGTATCTTCCCGGTTACAGCCCGGCCGTGATGTTACGATATCTTCATGAATTTCCCGCAACTACCTGGCACTGGTTCAGCCGTCATGTAGATGTAAAGCAACAGGTGCGAAACGTCAGTATTTTCCCTATTGATCAGGAAAGGTGGCTGGATAGCCTGGCATCCTGCCGGGGAGTGATCACCGGAGCTGGTTTTGAAGGTCCTTCAGAAGCCTTGTTTCTGGGTAAGAAGCTGCTGGTTATTCCTCTCAAAGGACAATACGAACAGTTTTGCAATGCAGCTGCCCTGCACAGACTCGGTGTATCCGTTCTCGGATCGGTCAACAAGCACTTTTCCAGCCAGGTTCTGCAATGGATGCAGCGCGGTACCCCCCTGCAGATGGATTACCCTGATGACCTGGAAGACATCATTTATGAGAAGGTCATCAATTTTAATCCTATCTCAGAAAGTCCTTTCCGGGGGAATCCTGCGATAGTTAATTCGTAAGCTTTCTTTTAACCCGGATTATTCATTGGGGTTTCGTCATGAGAGTCAAATAGGCAATAAAGACGGGGGCTCCAAGTGCTTTTTGACTCACAAACATAGTTAACCATTATGGTGAGAATCAAAAAAGTGCTTATGTGCCCGTATTTGCAGCATATTTGGCTCGTAATAGAAAGGCCTAATGCATAGTCCGGGTTTAATGACAGAAATAAACTACTTGTTAGTAAGATTCTTAAAGGGGGGTGCCATGTCAGCAAAACTACCGGTATCCAAACCCAATAAGCGCAGGCATGATGCAGCAACCTGTCTCTGCCAGGACTGCTCCTCACTATCAACCTCACCCAGAGCCTCAGTGTCAGGCCCCATTACCGCATACCATATTGCATTAGACCCGGTATAGGTCTTGCCATGACTCATCCAGGCGCCATCCACAAAACTGCCCCGACCGTGATCAGTGGTGATCAGCAGGCTGGTCTTATCCTTATATTGCTGATGCTGCTGAATGTAATTCCAGATGCGGGAAATCCACTCATCAGTCTGGTGTGCAGAATTCAGGTAATGATCATAGCGACCATCATGGGCAAAATCATCTGTTTCACCATAGGCCAGGTAGACCACTTTGGGTTGATGTTTCTCTATATACTCTAATGCATAATGCTGTGTAAATGCATCCAACCGTACCGTCGGCCATGGGCTCGGGATTTCTTCCAGTAGTTCGTTCAAAAATGCTTCCCGGGGAGACAATGGGTTATCCTGCACTTTTTCAAAAGCCGCGTTCACGGGTATATTGCTTCTCTTTTCATTAATGATGTAGGGGAAAACATCCCAGGAACAGAAAGCTGCGATTCGATCTTTATAATCCGGTTCGGATTGAAGTCTCTCCAGAAATGTGGTATCTGGATTCCAGACCATGGCATTGGAGTGAATGGCCTGGGCATTGGTTTTACCACACAAGATCTCAGCATAACCAGGATAAGAAAACCAAAATATATTGCTGCAATCAACCTTACTGCCAAGGATCCTATTGCCATGTATTTGCCCTTTCTCTGCAACCTCATTCCAGAAAAAGGGCATCAGTCTTTGCCGTCTCTGCAAGGGATCTTCGTCCCAAAACTTTGAAACAAGGTCAGCTGTATCCTTTACGTATTCGGGATTAGTGATAAGCTGTGGATCTGCTCCACCAAACAACTCTTCCCATCGCAAACCATCCAAAGTGATTAGGAAAAGGTTTTCAGTCTTCTGTGCCAGGCTATTTATCCACAATATGGTAAACAGAGACACCATCAAATAAAATCTTCGACTAGTCATGGTTTAGTTTTGTTAAGGCTTCCTTCAGTACCGAGCAAATGTGATCTACTTCACCTTTACCAATAGTGAGCGCAGGACGAAGAGCAATCACATTTCCATCAATGATTTTGAAGCTAAGTCCAGCCTCCAAACAATGATACATCACTTTATTTGCTTGTTCGTAGGCCCTTTTCTTACTCATTCTGTCGGTAACCAGGTCAATACCCAGCAAAAGGCCCTTGCCTTCAATATGACCTATAATAGAAAATTCCTCTTTTAAAATCATTAATTGCTCATGCAGATAAATACCCATTTGCCTGGCATTTTCCACAAGGTCCTGCTGTTCGAGTATTTCCAGCACCTTCATGGCCACCGTTGCTCCGAGAGGACTTTTTTCATGGGTGAAATGGCCAATGGAATGTTCCTGACCCACATTGTATATGTCCCGGGTCAATATCCCGGCAAAAGGGATCACTCCCCCTCCCAATGACTTGCCCATCACAATGATATCAGGATCAACGTAATGTTCACTGGCAAACAGGCGACCGGTTCTTCCCAGGCCGCAGACTATCTCATCAAAAATGAGCAATGCATCATGCTCTCGGCAAATTTCCTTGACCTGGAGCCAGAAATAATTACTGGGAACCTGGGGCGTAGAGCTGATCGGAGTTCCAATGATGGCGGAAATATCGGGATTCCTTTTCAGTGCATTTCGGATTTGCTGCAAATACAGTTCATCAATTTTCTCTTTTTCAAATGCACTGATTTTCCATGGATTACGGTAGTAATGAGGGTATTCAACGTGTAGGCAACCCGGTACCAATGGGCCCCAACCGTGATCGAAGTGGGGATTGCCTCCCACCGAAGCAGACAATGCCGTAGCTCCATGAAAACTTTCATAAAAGGATATCGTCTTGTATTTACCTGTGACCAAACGTGCGAGATACAACGCCATTTCAACGGCCTCGGAGCCACCGGGACAGAACAGTACACGGTTAAATGGTTCGGGAGCAAGTCGAATCAAATGCCTGGCCAACTCTATCGCCGGTTGATTGCTAAATCTTCGTGGGGAAAAGGTCAGCTTACTTTCCAATAAGTCCGATATGGCCTTGATTACTTCAGGGTGATTGTAGCCAATATTATGTACTCCGTTACCATGACAATCCAGGTATTTTTTTCCACTAACATCCTCAAAATAAGGTCCCTCCAGTTTAGAGACCATATTCATTACCGGACTGGACAAAGACTGATGAAGAAAGACAGTTGCATCCTCACTTACGAGCTTTCGTGTGTATTCATTTAATTGCCCTAAATACTTCTCACGCCCAGGATCGAGATTGTCATCTCCTTGTTGTATTTTCATGTCACAATCTATTAAAAAAGAGGGTGCGGCCAGCAGGACGCTGGCCGCTATATGCTAGAAATAGGTAGGAGTTATTTTTCACTCTGTAATACTGCCCGGAAGAATTTATTTTTTCTCCCTGAATATTTACATACACCAAATCTCTATGATTCTCATATGGCAGCCCAGAAATCCGTATTAAATAATAGATAATTGATCTGTTCAATTTTAAGATATTGTAAAGTCGTACAATTCAAAATCTTTGCATGTTTTGGCTAATGAAGATTCGAGGAATCATCGAGGTGTCTCTAACCCGGATTATTCATTCGGGTTTCGTTTTAAGTAAGTCGAATCACTATGTTGTGGTGTGGCCACTCCTTTTTCTAGTGAAGAAGCGACCTCGAAGAGCAGTAACGAAGCCCATATGACAAGAAAAGAATAAAGGCTATTAGCCGTATTTAGTGTGTAAAAACATTCCAACTTTTCAAAATTTGAATATAGACATTCATTTTTCCATCAAAGTGAATGATTACTACTGACTATTCCATCACAGTGTTAGAGTAAACCTTGAAGAATGAAGTAGAAGATCAGACATTGGACGTACAAGATTTATGGGCACAAAGTGTTAGTGGAAGGACGTCAACTCCTAGTGGCCATGGAGGAGGGTACTGAGACACCCATCTCGCGCTGATAAATGAAAGTCATTCTCACCATGCCTGACTGCGTTATTCCTTCCTTAGATACATCCCGGTATCTTTCCTTGTCACGTCTTTTCAGGCATGGCGATTTATGACTCCAGCATCAATCTGTGCATCTCAGTACCCTCCTGAAGATCGCTTGTAACTGGTGAGCAGATGAAAAGGAGTGAATTTGTGATTCATTAGGAAACTAATTTCTACAGAAAACGTAGCCTTATCCATTTGGAAATTAGGGCATCCTAAAATTATTGGAATTCAATGTGTTGCGATTAAAGGTGTAGAACATATTGACAAATACAATCCAAATGGATCCAGCGGTTATACAAGCGATCCACCCAGGCCGTACCCGGGACTCGGAAAGCTAAATAGCCCAGATGAGTTAGGGGCCTTTCCGCCACCTGCAGGAGTTGACTAGATTTTTGCTTCTTTTCATCAATGGAAAAGAAGGCCCCTACTGACGATGCTGTCAGCACCCTGCACGGCAGTGGACCACAGTAGGAAACCAGAACTAGCGGACAGAAGCAAACACCGACAGTCAAAATTCCACAGAGGATGAATATGAATAAGATCCAGATTAAGTTGTCCATATACGATACCCACTATTTGCGTCCAAGAGCCAGAATAAGACTATAAATATTATGGTGTCACATCTGTGATCACATCACTCGGTACAAACCCAATCCGGTGTGCCACGACCTTCAATTGACCTTCACCGTGAAAAGGTTCACTATACACAGACCAACTATCCGGTTCACTGCCATTTTGCCATATCTTATAACCGATGGAGGCTCCTTCGGTATCGCAGGTCAGCATAATGTTGCCATTGTCCTGGGTGATCACTGGATTTGCAGTCACAGGCTGTGAATTCTTACCGTTCCAGAGATCCCGAACAAGTTCCGACTCAGGCAAATTTGGTCGATCCCCTATTTCCTTCAACCAACGATCCATTTCCGATCGCAATTCTTTCATTTTCTCCTCATAATCGGAAATGCCGGCGAGATTGACCAGCTCGTATGGATCCTGCTCACAGTCAAACAGTTCCTCTTCCGGCTTGCTTTCACGAAACCACAGTGCTTCTTCTTCGGTTAGATTACCTTGCTCTTTCAGGGTGAGCAGTTCCTGCATCGAGGGGATCTGTTCGCGGTATGTTATCGGTAGATAGTATCCTTGCTCAGGCCGGTAATTGCGAATGTATTTGAACCTATGATCTCTTACTGCCCGGATCGCATCAGTAAATCCATCGAAACGATCAGCTGCGGCATGAATGTATTTTCGCTGTTCCGGAGCAGGGTACTGCCCCAGGAATGCTCGACCTTGCAAATGCCCGGGTGGACTTATCCCGGCCAGTGACAAAATAGTAGGTGCAAAATCTACGAAACTCAACAGCTGTTCATCGACACTTCCTGCTCGCCTGCGATCGGGAAACCGAATGATCATTGGTGCATTTAGTCCGGAATCATAGATCAGCCTCTTTTGCCGGGGAAGCGGACCACCATGATCAGCATAGAAGAAAATAATGGTATTATCGAGCAACCCATCTTCTTCGAGTTGACTGAGAATGGCACCCACCTGCCGATCCATCTCGGCGATGTTGTTATATACCTTCCAAAGGTCACGTCGGACCGTTTCCGTATCGGGCAGATATGGTGGCCGTGGAAACTCCAGGTCCGGCGAAACATGAACGGGAGTTTCGTCCTCACTCATTCGATCCATCCAGTTACTCAAGGCAAAAGTTGTGTCTCCCGCCTGATAGTGGCGCATTTCATTTCTCCTGAAACCGTAGGGTTCAAATAACCCCGACTCATGTGTGACAGTAAAGTTGAAGATCGAAAAGAAAGGTTGATCTGGATTTCTATTTCGCCAATGAGCAAAATTTCCACTTTCATCCCAGGCAGTTACGGGGGCCTTGAACTGGTAATCCTCCTTGGAATTGTTGGTACAATAGTAACCATGCATTCTCAGAATTTCACTGAACATCTTCACTTCGGGAGGAGGAATCGCCTCGTACGCCGGAAGTCCCGTCACTTCGGTATAGGAGCCAGTACGCATGTGGTTAGCCCCAATGCTGGAAGGATACATACCGGTAGCAATAGCTGCCCGGCTCGGTGCACACACACCCGATGGTGAAAACATATTTGGATATACAACACCTTCTGAAGCCAGACGACTCAGATTGGGTGTGGCAATCGTACTATCCCCAAAAGCTGGCAGATAGGGTCCCATATCTTCAGTTACCAACCACAAAATATTGGGCGGATCACTTTGATCAGAATCCGGGGTTTTCTCCGGTTCACTGCAAGCAAAGCTTATCACCATCATCAGAATCAAACAGGCAGGAAATTCAAGGAAAAAGCTCTTAGACATGATGGGTTTTTATTTTTGAAGTTTGGACTACCAGATATGGATTATATGATTTATCAACCAGACCTATTCTATGCGATCTTTAAAATTCCTATTTTGAAAAACAAGGTGTTGCCATTTCATTTACTTTATCTTGTACAATATGAAAAATTCCGCAATAAAGATAGTGCTGCTTTGTACTGTCTTGACGTTCATTTCAAACCCCGGTTGGGGGCAGGCAGACATTCCCATACCTGTTATCGATGGTGATTGGTGGCAGATAGCAGGCAATCCGGACATGGGTGATATTTCCACTCCGGATCAACAACCAGTCGATTTTGGCATATGGCAGGCCAGTGATGGCACCTGGCAATTATGGTCTTGTATCCGGAAAACCAAAGCCGGTCCAAAAACCAGGTTACTCTATGGATGGGAGGGTGAATCTATTACGGACTCTGACTGGAATGAAACCGGAATTGCTATGGAAGGAGATCCGTCCCTTGGTGAATGGAGTGGTGGCTTACAGGCCCCTCATGTGATCAAAGAAGGGTTGCGCTACCTGATGTTTTACGGTGACTGGCGGAGAATTTGTCTGGCCGAAAGTTATGATGGAAAGAATTTCACCAGAGTTCTCAATGGTGGTGGTCAACCAGATCTTTTCACCGAACATGATTTCGAGCCACATGACAATAATACCGCCCGGGACCCAATGGTCATCAAGAGAGGAAACACCTACTATTGCTACTATACCAGTCATACTACCAAATACGATCCGGATGGAGCAGCTTACTGCCGGAGTTCGATCAATCTCAGGGACTGGACTGAGTCGGTCATGGTGAGCCATTCACCTCCCTTCCCTGGAAACAGCCCCAAGTATTCTGATGAGTGTCCTCATGTTGTGTATCTGCCTGAGGTCGATCTCTATTACCTGTTCGTAACTCAAATCTATGGGGAACATAGTCAAACCACCGTATATGCTTCACCCAATCCTTACTATTTTGGAATTGATGATGATCAATATAAAGTCTGCACCTTACCGGTGGCTGCTCCAGAAATCATTAAACATGACGGTCAATGGTATATTGCATCTACCATGCCTTCGTTGCAAGGTATTCATTTAGCCAAATTGAAATGGGAATAGGGTTCTAGGCATGGGTTGATGGTTGCCCTCATGAAATAGCTTGACCGCTTCTAAACGTCTCAACATCTCAACTGCGTAAGCCTCCGCGCACCAGCCATTAAACCTTAAACTCAGCAGAGCCACCGCGGGTAGAAAGGCTTTGGGCATTGGGCTTTGGGCTTCTCAACAACTCAACCTATATAAAGCCTCAGCGCAGCTGTCAGTAAACCTCTCAACTCAGCCAAGCCAATGCGGGCAAGCAGTATCCTACGACATAGTTTGCCAGGTAGTTTCCTTTATGTTTGAAAGAATGGATCAGGCCTGGGCGAATAAAATGTACTACCTGCTGATCTTAACATCTGTAGGTTTAACAACCTGTATCGATCCGTTTGAGCCAGCATATGATACCATCGAAAACCTTGTCATCATCAAGGGGCAGATCAGCGACCATATAATGGACACTTACGTTGAGGTCAGTGAATCCAGATTACTGTTGGGTAGTCACATAACCAGCGAAATAAGTGATGCCGATGTTGCAATTGTTAGTGATCAGGGACAGGAGATTCCGTTATTGGAAGTTGATTGGCAGAAAGGAAGGTACCAACCGATTGATTCTTTTCGCGGAAACAGGGCAGATCGATACCATGTATCTGTAAGTATGGCAGATGGCAGAGTTTACGAATCCTCTTCGGTAATTATTCCAAAACCGGTTGCCATCGAATCTGTACAATATGAATTTGATCCACAGGGACTCTATGACAGCAGGAAAAATCAATTCATACCCACACATCGCATACTCGCAGATTTTCAGGATCCTGCCGATGAGGTGAACTTCTACGAGTGGAATTTCACTTTGTACCGGGAACTGCAGGTGTGCCTGACCTGTCACGGAGGAATATATCGCGGTGACAGTTGTATCTTCACCGGCCATGATGGTTCTTATGACTACTTATGTTCTGGAGCTTGTTGGTCCATCACTCCCGTCAATTCTTTACAAACATTTAGCGATCAATTCACCGATGGTCTGACAGTGCAAAATATTGAGGTCGGTCAGGTAGTATATGAATCACGAAAAGGAGTTTTGGTTGACCTCCATCAATACGTCATTTCCTCCGCTCAATACGATTTCAATCGTTTATTGAATCAGTTGACAACCGAATCGGGAAGCCTGGATGCTTCGGCACCTCCTGCCATTATTGGCAACATAGAGAATGTAGCGGATCCTTTGGAAAAGGTCATGGGATTCTTTGGTGCTGTAGCTCGCACGGACAAACGCATCTACATCGATCGAAGTACGGTCGAAGCGATGCCAACAGGTGGAATCAGGCCAAACCTCGAGCCAACTCCTCCGGGATCTCCTCCCCCACCCAAGGCACCTTGTATAGACAATCAATTCCGTACCAGTCAAAAACCGGAAGGCTGGCCGTAACTGCGTCCTTTCTCCAACAGCAGACAGTAACCACCAACATAGTTTGGAAGATTTATCGTCTATTTTTGAATAAAAACAAAAGCCTCTTTTGCGAACCATTACCATTCTTCTCAGCTTTATCATTGCGACAGGTCTGATAACTTGTATTGATTCATATGAGCCGGCATTTGATGAGATTGAAAGTTTGGTCATTATCCAGGGCCAGTTGACTGATTACCCGGGAGATACCAGAGTTACAGTTAGTGAGTCGGTATTGTTTTTAGGTAATTACACCACTCGCAAGATATCGAATGCTACCGTCAAAATATGGAGCGAGGATGGTGCTCAAGCCGAACTTAAAGAGTCTCCGGTCGAATTAGGGGTGTATGTCCCAGAGGATGATTTCCAGGGAAAGACGGATGGAGCATATCATCTGACAGTCAGCCTTCCAGACGGAAGATCCTACAAATCTACATCTGAAATATTACCGGTGGGAGTGCCAGTCGATTCACTTTCGGCAATCTTTGATCCAGAATATGACTTTAGTGAGTTGCGTGGAGAATTTGTGCCCGGACATCGTATCCTGGCAACCTGGCAAGATCCAGATGAAAGAGTTAATCACTACCAGTGGAGGTATACCATCTATCGTGAAGAGATTATCTGTATCAGTTGTTTTGGAGGAGTGTACAGGGGTGGAGATACTTGTGAAATGAGAGACCACCTCCCCATTTCTAATCAATATGATTATTACTGCTCCGAACCTTGCTGGTCCATCACTCCCATGTACCCGATCACTATCTTTTCAGACGAGTTTGTCGATGGTCAGATTGTGCATGATCTGGAGGTGGCCAATGTGCAGTACGAATCCCGAAAAAGTGTCCTGGTAAGAGTTCATCAATACAGCATTTCTGCAGAACATTATCGCTTTAACAAGTTACTTTCCGAGCTATTGGTCGAATCAGGTGGTCTCAACTCAGTATCACCCGGCGCCATAGTAGGAAACATCGTCAATCCAACTGATCCCGATGAAAAGGTATTGGGCTACTTCGGAGCTGCTGCCAGAAATGACAAGAATCTCTTTCTCTATCGTACAAACATTATTGAGCAACCCACCGGTGGTATTGAACCGCAATTGGAACCACCTTCACCCTTTGAGGATATACCAAGGAGTCCCTGCAGAGAGGGTCCATTTCGTACCAAAACCAAACCAGAAGGATGGCCATAGAAAACAGATTAGGATACTTGTGGAGTACACTGGTTGGGATATTCCTTTTCATAGGAATGGCTGTAAATCTGTCAACAGCGCAAACCCATACAGTAGTGATTCGGGTATTGGATGCCGAATCCAGTGAGCGATTATCACTTGCTACTGTGCTCATACAACCGGGAGATATCTCCGGCATTTCTGACGCAGACGGAAAAGTGGAACTTCAGCTTGGCTCAGGGTCATACCAGCTAATTGGAAACTTTCTCGGATATGAGGAAGCTGAACTGGATATTGAGATCAGAGGAGATACGCTCATCCTGTTGCCTTTACTCACTCACACAACGGGTTTGCAGGTCATTGAAGTCACTGGTACGGATGCCAGAGAGGCACTCCGTCGTCCGGTGATGGGTGTTCAAAGGATTAGTCAAAAACAGTTGGGGGACTTGCCAGCGGTGATGGGTGAAGTGGATGTGTTGAAAGGACTTCAATTGCTTCCCGGGGTCACCTCGGCCGGGGAAGCATCAAATGGCATCAGCGTAAGAGGAGGATCCATCGATCAAAATCTGGTTTTACTGGAGCATGCCCCTATCTTTAATCCCACCCACCTCTTTGGGCTTTTCTCTGTCTTTCCCCCGGATGGAGTCAGGTCCGCCGACCTATTTCAGGGAAATATACCAGCCCGCTATGGAGGCCGAATCGCTTCGGTACTGGATGTACAACTACAGAGTCCTGCCGCAAATATTCCTATCCTGAGCGGTGGTATTGGTTTGGTTTCAAGCCGGCTTAGTCTGGAAACACCTGTAGTCAAAGATAAGCTGTATGCATATACCGCACTGAGGGTAGGCTTCAATGATTTCTGGTTTGATCTGATAGACAGACTCAAGGACACCAAGGCAAATTTCGGTGATGGCATGCTCAAATTGCGATGGATCCCATCCGAAAAACACAATGTTCAGTTGACCGGATTTTATAGCAAAGATTATTATCAGATCGACCTCATCAACCGGTTTGCCGGTGTCACTGCCGACAAAAACATTTATGATTACCAAACCCTTAACGGAACTCTCGACTGGCACTACCAACTGGATGATGCGATTTACCTGGAAACGGTCATGACTGCCGTGGACTACCAACCCAGCATTCTCCTTCCGGAAATTGACTCGGAACATGAAGCGATTTTCAGTTCCAGAATCCTGTATCAGAGCATTAGCAGCATCCTTAATCGCGAGCAAACACCCGAACTCCGTTGGTCGACGGGAATACAATTAAACCGGTACGATAACCGCCCTGGGGATCTGGATCCCAATGGTACCATGTCCGTAAATGCCATTACACTGCCCCGTGAATTGGGTATTGAAGCCAGTGGCTTTGTGGATACAGAGTGGCAACCCACGGCCAATCTGTCTCTGTCGGCCGGGCTTCGCTATACACACTACTTTCAAATGGGCCCACAATCCGTTAGACAGTATGAAAACGATGAAGAGATTAGTGACGATAATGTAGAGACTGTGACGACCTACGACAAAGGCCAGGTAGTGTCTGACTTTGGTGGACTGGAACCTCGATTCGGACTCCGCTGGAGCCTTTCTGAGCAAATGGCATTCAAAGCCGCTTACAGTCGAAACCGTCAATACCTGCAGAATATTTACAATGCTACGACTCCCCTACCTACCTCAAGATGGAAGACTTCAGATGTTCATATCCCACCCCAGAGTAGTCACCTGTTTTCGGCCGGTTTATTCTACAATACTACTAACGAAATGCAGTTCAGTTTTGAGACCTATTATCGCGCTACCACGAACATTCTCGAATACCGCCCGGGAGCCGACTTTTACCTGAAGGAGTATGTAGAGACAGAAATACTGCAAGGCGAAGGAACCACTTATGGCTTCGAACTTGCTATGCGCAAAAATGCGGGTAGAAACAGCGGTTGGATCAACTATACCTACGCAAGAGGTTTCAATCTGGTCGAAGGTCCGGATTTCTCTAATCGGATCAATGACGGCCAATGGTATCCCAATTACTTCGATCGTCCACATACTTTAAACGTAGTCTACACTTTGGATGGGGGGAAACATCATGCACTTTCTCTCAACTTCACCCTATCCAGTGGAAGACCTTATTCAGTTCCTAATGGCACTGCGGAAATAAATGGAGTAGCCGTACCGATTTTTCTTGAACGAAATAACGGGCGAATTCCTGCCTATCATCGACTGGATATGTCCTGGAAAATCCGAAATCCCAGCATGAAGGAAGACCGTCGTTGGATCGGTGAATGGATATTCACCGTGTATAACATATACGGCAGAAAAAATGCCTACAACATATATTATGGTCCACGTCAGGGCGGTGATGGAGCTGTTTTCGGAAGCAGTCCCGTGGGATCTTATCGCATTTCCATATTTGCAGCACCTATTGCTTCATTGACTTATCAATTTACTTTTCAGTAGGAATTCTGGTTTTCTGGTTTTCTGGTAAAGTCTCAACTTTCAGAGAGAAAATTTTATTTGCCTGGTGAGGTTACCTCTGCGACCTTTGCGTGATTCAATTTTCCTTTATCTTCAAAAATCTTTCTTCGCGCACTTTGCGTGAACCTTACAAAGGTTTTGGGTTTTGGGCATTAGTACATTAATGATCAAGTTCTGTCATTTTTTGGCAGAAAATGAATAGTTCGTCTCTTCTTTCGCAGGTTCTTATGCCTTGAAAGGATTTCGGGTTGAAAACCCTGATGGTTAGATTTCTGCTCAATTGTCCTCAGTTTTCTTGGCGTTCGGACCACTGCCGTGGTGGCCTTCTTTTCCATTGATGAAAAGAAGCAAAAATCTAGTCAACTCCACTAGGTGGCGGAAGGGCTCCTGTTCTCCCTGAATTTATTGATCAATAGGCACTTCTCTTGAGGGTCAGGGTGGATCGCTTGTATAACCGCTGGATCCATTTGGAGTCAAGCTCGTTGAAATGCGCTTTATCCTCCATTATGTTTCTCTGAATTAAAATTAACTATCATCCTTTTTCTCCAAATGTATAAGGCTACACTTATCCTTGAAAAGTAGGTTGTACATGTATTATTAGTTTTACCTTCTTATCAACATTTTGCAAGTTACAAGCGATCTTCAGGAGGGTACTGAGATGCACAGATTGATGCTGGAGTCATAAATCGCCATGCCTGACAAGGCAAGACGAGGAAAGATACCGGGATGTATCTAAGGAAGGAATAACGCAGTCAGGCATGGTGAGAATGACTTTCATTTACCAGCGCGAGATGGGTATCTCAGTACCCTCCTCAAGGCCACTGGGAGTTGACTTCTTTTTCCAAATACAATAACCAACTCTGTGTCATTGACCTTTTGAAGGATATGTCCTCTTCATGCATCTCGGCCATTCGATTTACTGCATGATACCTTTTTGGGTTTTGGCTTGTCCAGGTTAGGGTATTAACAACTCAACTGCGTAAAGCCTCCGCGCGTCTGCCATTAAACCTTATACTCGGCAGAGCCCTGCGGATAGCCAGTCAGAATCACTGAGGTCACGGAAGTTGAAATGGTTTCTGGTTTAGTCTCAACTGGCAAGAAAAAGTCATATTTACCGAGTTACCTAGTAAAGATATCTCTGCGACCTTTGCGTACTACAACTTCTTTTTTAGCAAAAACAAATTGCTTCGCGCACTTTGCGAGAACCTTACAAAGATTTTGGGTTTTGGGCATTAGGTGTTTTGCCCCGTCATGAAATAGTTTGACAGCTTCTAAACACCTCAACGTCTCAACAACTCAACTGCGTAAAGCCTCCGCGCGCCAGCTATTAAACCTTAAACTCAGCTAAGCCAACGCGGGATACTAATAAGTCAATCGGCCAAAAAGCTAACTGGCCAAAAAGCTAACTGGCCAAAAAGCTAACAAGCTAAGACGCCAATCAACCAACCACCCTCTGAAGCGCACGGTCAAATCTGGATACAGCAGCATCCACATCCTTCAGTTTATCCAATCCAAAAAGACCAATGCGAAAGGTCTGAAAATCAGCGGGTTCATCACATTTTAAAGGAACTCCGGCGGCAATCTGGACACCGGACTCTCTGAACTTCTTTCCATTTTGAATCTCGGGATCATCTGTGTAACAGACAACCACACCAGGGGCTTCGTAACCAGCAGCTGCCACACTCTTAAATCCATGGGTTCGTAATAGTGCCCGGACCTTATCGCCCAACAGCTGTTGTTTTTCCCTGGCATTTTGCAAATCCATTGATTCCGTTTCCTGCATGACTTCCCGAAAACGGGTCAATGCATCAGTGGGCATCGTCGCATGGTAGGCATGGCCACCCTTTTCGTATGCTTCCATGATCTGCAACCATTTACCAAGGTCACAGGCAAAACTCGAACTTTGAGTCTGCTTCACCAGGTCCAGAGCGCGTTCATTCATCATGACCAGACCACAGCAGGGTGATCCGCTCCATCCTTTCTGAGGTGCGCTTATCAGAATATCAACACCCAAATCCTTCATATCAACCCAAATAGTACCTGATGCTATACAATCCAGTACAAAGATGCCTCCCACCCTGTGTACAGCTGCCCCAACTTCTCTGATGTAATTATCAGGGAGGATCATTCCGGAAGAGGTTTCAACATGAGGTGCAAACACCACGTCTGGTTTTTCAGACTCAATAGTTTTCACTACCTCAGCAAGATCACAAGGTACAAAGGCCGGTTCGTCTGATGAATCCACCGCCTGTGCAATCAGTGCATGATGGTCGCTAGTGATCTTACCCATCTCCAAAATCTGCGTCCATCGATAACTAAACCAGCCGTTTCGAATAATCAGACACTTCTTGTCAGTAGCCAATTGACGTGCCACAGCCTCCATACCAAACGTACCACTTCCGGGTACTACCGCCACTGCACTGGCATTGTATACAGATTTAAGGGTCTTTGAGATATCACACATCACCGATTGAAAGTTTTGCGACATATGATTCAGAGCCCTGTCAGTATATACGACAGAGTATTCAAGCAATCCATGAGGATCGACATTAGTTAAAAGTCCAGGCATAGTGGTATGTATTTCTATTTGTGATGATCAAAACGGTCCTGAAGGTAGCAGTAATCCGGCAAATAGACCAACAGGTTGGTCATGAGATCAGGTATTTAATGAAAGGAAGAATTAGTTCTCCTCCCAGGGATCATAGCTGCCAAAGCTCCAGATATAGCCTTCGCTATCGCTACAAGTGTAATCCTTCCCACCATAGCTCTGCTCCGTTAATGGAAGTAAAATCTCTGCCCCGGCCTCTTTAGCTCTTTCATAATGTCCATCGGGATCATTGACCACTATATAGGCAGTCATGGTCTGCTTTCCTTTGGTATCATCGGGATGGATCAGGTATTGACTAAATGGGCTTTGATAGCCGGTAGAACCAATCATAATCATGGCATTTCCCAGGTTTAATTCGGCATGGATAATGATACCATCTTCCTCAAAAACGGATTTCTTCTCAAATCCAAATGCCTGACACAGAAAGTCTATGGCGGATTTGGGATCATGATAGCGAAGGGTTGGAATGATAGATGTAGCAGCCATAAATGTATTGTTTAAGAACTATAGAACTACCTCAAAGATCGCAAAATCAGAAGTAACAGGATGTTATAAATCACCTCTAACCGGGAATATGCATTAGACTTTCTGTTGCGAGCTAAATCTGCTGCAAATACGGGCACATAAGTACTTTTTGATTCTCACTCCCGCCTTTGGCGGGACAGGCTATGATGGTGACCATGGCTAGCCCACCCGCTTTCGCGGTTCCCTCATTTCTAGCACTGTCGTGCTCGACTCTTCGAGATCATTCGGTCATGAGTCAAAAAGTCCTTGGAGCACCCGTCTTTATTGCACCTTTAGCTCTCACGACGAAACTCCACTACATAATCCCGGTTTAACCTGAAAATGAAATGGCTTGCTTGACGCTAAAGTGTCTGTAACCTCAAAGAGCACGTGACCTATCAATAATGTCGTACTTCACTGCTAACCCGAACAATAGCCGCCAACTGCGTCAAGAGCAACATTTTTTCATGCGATCTTAGTCTCTTATCTGTGATATACTCCTCGTAAGTCAGCAGATCATCTAATGAAAAGTGTTGCTTTGACCTTAAATAAGCACTGATCTCCCGCAACATATTGCTGCCGGTTTGGGATATACACTGCCGCAGCTCAGTGAGGTCTGTTGAACCTGAAGTATGAAACCCAGGTGTAAACATCCACTCTGCAAAACATCGATGTTGAATCGTTTTTCCCGCGGCTATCTGTACCCGGAAAAAGGACTGAGCAGAGATAGGATCCAAACGATACTGTTGGGCTTCTTGCATAATTTTGTAGATCAATATGCCTTCCTGAGCATGTTCTTCAATCCCCTTTCCGTTCTTGAACTTATACCAGGCAATGGCAGGCATGTAACTCAATCGTCGTTGTATAAGCCTGGCAATGTTCCTCAATTCAATCACTCCAGACTTTGTCTCATGTGCATGGGAGGCAACTATCATGACTTTATTTTTACTAACATTAAGAATTGGTGGAAATACCATTACAAAGAAATCTCAGGATCGACCTGAAGTTGCTTTTCTTACCATCAACCAATGGTATCTCATGCACTTCTTGTGATACATCCGGATAGCGCTCAATCATGCTGGTATCAGAAGTTTCGCCTTCCTCAGATGTTAACTTCTCCAGCAATCCGTTTCGGTCAGGATAATACATGGTGTAGAAAAACAAGTCTCCCATGGCTCTAAAAGTTTGTTTATGAATACTTCAAAAATGCATCATCCCTTTCAATGTAAAACCCACTATTGTTCCAGTTTTGGAGGTTATTGTTCCAGAATCTCGAATGGAATGGTGGCCAGATATTGGGAGATGGTATATCAATATACTTTCAGAATACTAAGACCCGGGCAACCGAACTTTAAATGCAGTATATTTCCCCTCCTGACTTTCGAGTTCCAGTGATCCTCCGTGTTCCTGCGAAATTATATCCAGGCTAATGGCCAGCCCCAGGCCGGTGTTTCCCTTACCAACGGGCTTGGTGGTAAAAAATGGTTCAAAAATTTTCTCACGCAGATGGTCGGGAATACCACGTCCATTATCTCTAATATCGATTTCGACACTTTCTTCCCGCGATCTGGTTGCAACCATCAAAGTAGGCAAGTAGCCATTTCCATCAACCAGGCGTCTCTCATCAAGGGCCTGCATAGCGTTGTTTAAGATATTTAATATGACCCTGCCGACGCTCTGAGGATTAATCTTGATGGCCTGAATGTCGTCAGTATAGTGTCGCTGCAAATCTACATTGAAGGAAGGATGGTTTGCCCGATACCCTTGATAGGCAAGGTTCAGATTTTCATCCACTAGTTCATTAATATTCACCCATTGTTTATCACCAGCGTCCTGACGCATATGATCCATCAATGTCATCACTATTCGGTTAGCCCGGTTGCCATTTTCCAGAACATCCCTGGCATTTTGCTTGAGGTCCATGATCATTTCTTTCATCATGGTCAAATCTCTTTCCTCTATTTTATCACTACACAGCAAAGAATTAGTCAAATCATCAGCGATCTCTATGGAACTCTCGGAGAAATTAGTAACAAAATTCAATGGATTTTTGATCTCATGTGCGATACCTGCTGTCATTTGTCCAATGGTAGCCATCTGCTCCTGACGCTGCTCCTGTGCTTTTATGATCTGCTCATTCTTAGTTCTCAGCGTGTCTACATGTTTACCAATAAAGTAAGCGAACAGCCCTAGAAAAAATGGAGCAGTATCGATAATCAATAACAGAGGTGAAGACTTATGCAATTGCAACAGCATCGGCAAACTAACTTCTCCCTGAGTACTATACGTCTCAAGTATTGTCCCCAGTACAGGAAAACAAAGCCCAAAAAGGGCTCCCCAGAGTGCGTAATTTAAATCCTCTCTACCAAATGGTTTCATCAATAATTACTAAAAAATATTTTCTCCTTAAGTTTTTTAAAATCAATTGGTTTAACCAGATATTCTGTAGCTCCGAGCTCTATTGCCCTACTCCTGTTTAGCTGATCATCATAGGCTGTAACCATAAATATTTTCTTCTGGGGGTATCGATCTCTTAGCTTCTCCAGCAACTCAAAACCATTCATCTGCGGCATATTAATATCGGCCAGAATAAAGGCAAGTTCCAGAGAGTTATTTTCTTCCAGGTATGCCAATGCTTCGCTGCCTGAGTGAGCAAAGACCAACTCTACCTTACCGCTTCGGGATTCCTTACGAAAACGCAAAGTGAAAAGTCTTTCTACTGCCGGTTCATCATCTACTACCAGGATTTTCATGTTTTTTATATCTAAGCAATTGCAAGCTTGAGATCAATGGTCAAATTACCACTAGGCAAAGATGAAGCAACTATCGGTTTAACAAGGTTTCTATTGTTTCAATCTGGTGCACTATTGTTTCAAGCACAGACATCTCAGCCCCTGAATTTAATGGGAGGCACTCCAAACTTTTCAATAAATACCCTTGAAAAATATTTCGGATCCCTAAAGCCAACTTCATAAGCTACCTGTGACACATTCATGTCTGAGGTTTCTAAAATCTTTTTTGCCTGATCCAGTTTCAAAAAGCGAACATAAATTGATGTTGATAATCCGGTAATAAACTTGATCTTGCGATGCAACTGTGTTCTACTCATACCAATAGCCCGGCAAAGCTCCTGGATTCCAAAGTTTTCATCCTGCATATTGTCAGTTATGATGGACTGCAATTGACGGATAAATCTGTCTTCAGGACTTGGTTCGATTTCCTCTGCAACCGGCTCTGAAACAAGATACTTCTCCCGCAGTTTAGTCCGGAGCTCCAGCAGTTTAGTAATCCGCAGATGCAGTTCCTTCTTCTCGAATGGTTTAGCCAGATAAACATCGGCCCCATGTTTTAACCCCTCCAAACGCGACGCGTGATCTGCCTTTGCAGTCAATAGTATAACTGGGATGTGGTCTGTTCTAGGATCAGTTTTCAACTTCTCGCACAAGTCAAATCCGTCCATTTGGGGCATCATAACATCAGAAATGATCAGGTCGGGCATCAGACTCAGGGCTTTTTCCCATCCATCCATTCCATCCGTGGCGACCTCCACATTGTATCTCCCATGTAAGACAGCCACCACATAGTTCCTGACATCTTCATGGTCCTCCACCACCAAGACTGATGGCAGATCATCCTGAACGACCACCGTCTCTTCCATTTGCCGAGCAACTGTTATCTCTGGTGGCTCTTGCTCAAATGGCAAACCATTTTCTTGATGCGAAACTGTCATGTCCGGACAGTCTACTTCAGAAAGCATAGGTATCAGAATCGTAAATGTTGTGCCACTTTCAGCATCACTGACCAACTGAAGTTCCCCGTTCATAACCTGTACAAGTTCTTTCACAAGGGAAAGACCGATACCGGTGCTCAATTGATAATTGGCCTCCCCCTGATAGAACCTTTCAAAAATATGTGGCAGATGATCTCCGGGAATTCCCGGTCCGGAATCTGATACCAGCAGTTTGAGGTGTTCACCTACTTTATCCACTTCAAAGTTGATCGATCCACCTATGGGAGTGTATTTCACGGCATTGCTCAATAGGTTTGTCAGTATTCGAGACAACATCACCGAATCGAAGCACATCTCAATGAGCTCATGTTGACAATGATAGTCCAACCTAATGTCGCGGATTGCTGCCAAAGCACCGAAAGTCTCGCTGAGGTAGTTGGTGAGGTTTACTATATTCCCTCTCTTTAGTTTCAACTCTATCTTTCCTGCCTCCAGCTTACTCAACTGCAATATCTGGTTAATCAGATCCAGGAGATTACGACTGTTTCTTCGTATCATCCGCAAGCCCTCTTCCAGCCATTTTTCGGGTTCTTCCTCAATCTGATCTGCCATACCGGATATGACCGTTATAGGGGTGCGAAATTCATGTGAGATATTGGTAAAGAACAAGCTTTTCATCCGGTCGATTTCCTCAAGGTGCACGTTTTTATCTTTCAATTCGCGGGCTAAGAGCGCCTCCCTGGCTATCTTGACCTCAGCATAAGTTTTTTCGATGGTAGTTTCCAAATCAGAAAATTCAATGGGCTTAATCAGGAAATCAAAAGCACCATTATTCATTGCCTTCCGGATATTTCGCATATCGCCATAGGCAGAAATAATTACACATTTGATTTCTGGAAAAGATTCTCGAACCCTGGTTATCAAAGTCAGTCCGTCCATGTAAGGCATATTGATATCAGTCAATACAATTTCTACCTCATCCGGAGCCTTTGTTATTTGTTCCAGGGCCTCCGCTCCATTCTGGGCGAATGAAAAAGTATATTTCTCATTCCTGATTTGCTTGCGGAAACGCTGCAAGATCAGTCTTTCCAATTGCGGTTCGTCATCTACGACCAGGATCTTTGCTGACATAATTTTTTTTTAAGCAGGTGTCGGATTTAATGAATGCATCTTAACAGGTAGTGAAATTTCAAATTCGGTTGACCCTCCTTCAGAATGACAGCTTAACTGACCTCCATGTCTTTGCACAATAATGTCATAACTGATGGAAAGACCAAGTCCGGTATGACCGTCGTGTGATGCCTTGGTACTAAAAAATGGTTCAAATATTTTTTCTCTGATTTCCGATCGAATTCCTCCCCCATTGTCTCTTATGACAATCCTGAGTTCTTCCTCATTACCCAGGGTAGAGATCTCTACTCTTGGTTTGAAGGAATGCTCTGATCCGTATCTATTGACCACAGCCTGGAAGGCATTATTGAGAATGTTTACCATGGCTCGACCCAGTTCCTGCGGATATCCCTGAAAACCGGGTAGTTTATCCGAGTAGTCTCTGTCGATGAAAACCTTGAAGGCAGGATACATAGCACGGTAAGAATGATAGGCTATGCCAATATTGGCTTCGATGAGCGTGTTCAGGTCCAGCTCCCTGCTAACATCATCAGTATTGCGGACATGGTCCATCATACTACCGACAATGCGATTGGCTCTTGACCCGTTCTCCAGTATATCAACCGCATTCTTTCGCAGTTCCTCAATGATTTCATTGATTTCTGAAGTAAGATTCCTGGTATCCGTAACTTCCTTTAACTCATCAAGTAGTTCGAGTGTTCCTTCAGCAAAATTATTGACAAAATTGAGTGGATTTTTGATTTCATGCGCTATACCGGCTGTGAGTTGCCCCAGGGAGGCCATCTTCTGCTGCTGCAATAATTGATTCTGGGCATTGTAAATCTGCTCCGTTTTTTCCTTCAGCAACTGCTGTAGTTCTGCATTTCTATTATGCAGGTTTCGCATTTTCGATTGGAGTAGCGATTCGATCTGAACCTTAAGTTCACCCTCGTCAAAAGGTTTGACCAGGTATGCATCAGCACCGCTTTGAATCCCCTCGTTTCGTGTGGCCTGGTCAGCTTTAGCAGAGAGAAGAATAATCGGAATATCATTGGTCTCAGAGTGTGCTTTCAATGTAGAACAAAGCTCAATTCCATCCTTAACCGGCATTACCAGGTCTGATACTATGAGGTCCGGCCGGAGTTCAATAGCCATTTCAATACCTGTTTCTCCATTACGCGCCATTTTCAACCGATATTCTTCATTCAATATCGTACCGAGATATTCCAGGATATCGGGCGAATCATCTACCAATAAGATTAGTGGATCCGCTCCTCGACCATTTATCGTCTCTCGCCTGGTTGCCAGCAGTTCTATACCACCGTAGCCATCCGGATAATTGTATTGAGGGACACCATCCAAATTGGTAATGGGAATTTGCACCTCTGCACAGTGACCATCACAGCTTCCACCATTCAATTGAATGCTTCCTCCCATCAGGTTGACAAGCTCATGGGTCAGGGTCTCACTCATTCCCATCCGGGATCTGTCACTGATCTCATCTCGCGCATCCGCCTTATTCCCGTGGGACTCTTCATGGGAGATCAAAATTTGTAGTATGGACCGTTCATTGACATCTTCCTTTCTCATATCGAAACGGACTCCTCCTCCTGACTGTCCGATGGTCGAAAAGGCCGAACTGAGCAAGGTACTCAGGATATGCTCAAAACGTTTGGCATCAAAATCCATCATGATTTTTTCCTGGCCGATCGTTGCCTTAAATTCAACATCACGCTTTTGAGCCATGACCTGGAATGGTTCCAAAACATATCTGCAAAAGGGAACAATATTGGCATGCACCAGGTGCAGAATCAATCTGTCAGATTCGAGTTTTCTGAGATCCAGGATTTGATCGGTCATTCGCAGCAGGCTATCAACATTTCTGCTGATTAATTCCTTAGGCTTCTGATGGCCGGTGATCTGGTCGGTCATGCCTTTGATGACAGTCAGTGGTGAACGAAAATCATGAGATACCTGGTCGTAAAAACGGGATTTTACCGCATCCAACTCTTCCAGTCTGTCTTTCTGCTGTTCAACCATCTTCTTTTGATCTGACAACTCTTGATTTAACATGCTTAGTTCTGCATTGGCCTTATTGCGAAGACGTACAAATCGACCAAATATCAGGACTCCAATAACTGACAACAAAAATCCAGCTCCCATCACAAACTGGATGGTTCTGTTTTTTCTGAGTTGTCGTTCGTAAAGTAACAGGTCATGTTGAGCTTTAAGCTCCAATTGTTGTCTTTCCCTTTGCAATTCATATTCAGCCTCTAAACGGGCTATCCTACGGTTATTTTCCTGGTTAAACAGGGAATCATGTGCAGACAGATACATCTCCAGATAAAACAAAGCTTCCTTCTCATTATCGATATTTCTATGCAGTTTGTAAAGGTGCTCCGCCGACTGCATGATCTCTTTCTGTAAACCCATACCGGACGCCAGACTCAGTGCTTCCTTTGCTTGCTCAATAGCCTCTGCATGTCGCCCTTCAAGATCACTTATGACACCCAGATCTATCAAAGTCAAAGATTGAATGTAGCGGTTCTCGCATTTTCGAGCTATAGACAACACCCTGTTCAACACATCCCAGGCGGTATCATATACCTGTAGATCAAGATAAATATGACCAAGATTGTATGTTGGATAAACCCATCCACAAGTGTCGGACGCCTCAAGATCAAGCCTCTGAGCACGGGTCAATGGTTCCAATGCTTGCCGGGGTTTTCCGGCAAAGCCCAGATTTCTACCCAGGTTATTCAAAGCAATACCTTCCTGGTGGTTATCCCCTCTTGCCCTGGCCAGGGCAAGCGATTTTCGCAGCAATGTATCGGCCTGTAAATGCTCTCCATTCTCCATATAGATAGTGGCCAGATCATTATAGACGGTGGTCAGGAGGTCCTTGTCAGCATAGACCTCGGCCAGCTTTCGTGCATGATGCGAATACTCCAGCGATTGGGTATACTCTCCCTTTCTCCTGATCATGTATGATATACTTCGAAGCATCCAGATCGCTTTTGCAGTATCCCTTACTGCATGGCAATGATCATAGGCAAGATGATATAAGTGTATCGCACTGTCGATATTACTACGCTGGTTCGCATTTCGAGCCAATTCACCGTAAGACTCACACTTCCAATGACTTGATGCGGATGAATCCAATACCACATTTTCGTAATAACTAACTGCAGAATCCAGCTGTCCCATCTCATTAAACAGTCTAGCCACAGCATAGTCCAGTGTCGGCAGAATGTCGGACGAGGAGGTAAGAACATCTTCCCGTTTCTTCAATAATAAGTCAAGTCTCGACCTCTCGTCCAATTCATCGGAATACAATACTGAATCCACAAAAGCCTGAAGGGTAACTGAATCTTGTGTAACCAAAGGAGAATCTCCGGCTGCATGGATCTTTGGATGACAAAAGAAAAGCAGCATTACCATTCCAGGTGCTAAATGGCACCTGACATTCCACTTGAGTAATTCCCGTATTTTCAAGAGCGTGGATTTCAAATTTAAAGAAACCATGAGCTTGCAATGCCTAAAGTTCTCCTTTTCACTGCTACTTCTTTCGTCTTATTGTTTCACAAATTCTACTTATTGTTCACCGGTTAAACCGGGATAATGATAATACGGGTTAAATAACCGTGCCCGTGGGGAAATACAGTGTAAAACTGACCAGATAGGTAGAGTAAACCTTTGGTAAGGTAATCTTTTGTTCCGAAAATGTCATGTTGAAATGATGATTCCCGGTTGCAAATTACCAACAACCTGTCCGCTCAGGCTTTCTTAGATTATAGTTCGTAAAATGCCAATGAGGTTATCTACTGTATATTAATCAATTAAGTAATTTAGTTGAATGCGACCGGGTGGATCAACATGTTTTCTGATGTTATTCGTTGCTGGCATATTCAGCAATTCAATCTCGTCACAAGATGTAAACCCGGAACAATGGAAGTGCGATTCCCTGGGAAACTTTATTGAGACTATTTTTAGAGAAGATCGAATTGAGGATCCTGATGTGATTGCCCTGGCACCTGACCTCTATCAGGCAATGTTGGATAAACATTGTCCAGAGGTTCCCGATGCTATGAACCTTCTTGGTCTTATCTACTATAATCGCAGCGAAACCATTTTATCCAAAAGAATTCTACTTCAGGAGATTCTATCCTTAGAATCGATTCATCCAGAACGAAATCTTATGTCCGAAACCAATTATACCTGGGATTATCCGACCTATCGGAATCCAGATACGAAAGTGCTCGTGTACACTTTGAACACAGCCTTAGACTTAGTCGTGACATTCAATTTTTAAAAGGAGAACTCCAGGCGTACCTTAACCTGGCTGCTATTCTTGTTGATCAGGGAGACTCAACAACCAGAGCAGTTGAATACCTTACATATGCCTGGAATCTGAGTAAGCAATCCAATAATCAGTTGCTTGGTGGCTATGCTTCACTGAGCCTCGCCCGGATCAACATCAATGGTAGTAAGTACGAAGAAGCATTCCAACATACCATGCGCGCGGTCTCAGCCTGGAAGCCTAT